>NZ_VRVG01000124.1:0-16844 GCF_008040085.1 Methylobacterium sp. WL7
AGGTTCAGGGCAACAACATCCGGGCGATGCAGGAGCTGTTCGAGACCTTCTGGCCGTCGTCGGGACAACCCGCGGGTCCGGCCCCGCCGAAGCCCGAGCCCACCCCGCCCAAGCCCCGGCGCGGCCGCGGCCCCGAGGGTGGGGCCGGTTGACGCACGGTCGGCGATACGGCGCCGGTTGACCCGGTTCGGCCGGGACGCATCTCCCGCGGCGAAGGAGATGCCCCGATGACCGACCACCTGACCGCCTGGGACGCCCGCGCAGAGACCGTCGCCGCCAACGGCGTCGCCAAGCGCACGATCCCGGGTGCCGGGGCGAGCCTCGTGCGGGTCGTGGTGCCCGCGGGCGTCTCGGCGGGGCGCCACAGCCACGATCACGAGCAGTTCGTGCAGGTGATCTCCGGCTCCGGATTCCTCGAGACCGAGCAGGGCCGCACGCCGTTCGCCGCCGGCAGCGTGTTCCATTTCCCCGCCGGGACGTGGCATGCCGCCGCGTTCGAGACCGAGACCGTGCTGGTGGAGACGAATCTTTCGGCGCAGGGCTGAGAGGAATACGTTTCGGGAATTCCATCCAAGGCACGGCCGGTCAGGCGACGCGCTCGAGAACAGGTCTCCGTCAGGGCACGGTTCTGTTCTGGATCATCCTGCTCCCCCGTTAAGCCGCTTCTCCAGATCCTCGGCGGCGGGCACCGTGTCGCGCGCGTATTGGACCGCCTGATCGGCGGTCAGCAATCGGCCCTCCTGCGGATAGAAGGCGAGCCCTCCGACCAGCTTCACGCAGGCCGCGATCGCAATCAGGGCACCGATCGATTCTGAGATGGCACCGAAGCTGAAGGCATACACGCAAGCCCAAGAGCCGCCGAAATCAGTCTCGGCATAGGTTTCGGTCAGATCCGACAACGGGATGACTGAGCATTCGAAGCCCGTCTCCCGACCTTTCCGCATCGCCGGCAGATGTCCCGACGAAGCAGGGGGGATCTTTTCTGAGCCCAGCCGCAGATCAAAGCCAAGCGCGTCTATGGCAGCCTGCCACTCCGATCTGCTGGTGAGCGGTCGCGGGCATAGCGCATACGCGTCCATACTCATGCGTCACCAACTCCGATCCGAACAGCAACCCAGAAATGGCTTTTCACCGAAATACCCCTAAGCAGATGAATCTCGATAACCGGAATGCTTTCGTCGACGCCCGCACCCGTTCTCAATGCGCGAACGCGATTTGGCGATAGTCCTTCTTCACCGGTCTTGATGTCCCAGATTGCCCTGATTGGCGCGGCGCTGGTTCGACCATCCCGGAGAAGCACATCCGTGCGTATGCTTCCTGAAAAACCGTGCCGAACGACGTCACCGGCGACGAAACTCTGCTCGACACCGTCCCGGCCAATACCGGGAAGATCCAATTCACGCAGCCGCGCTGCCAGCTTCGCATGGATCTGAAGACCGTATAAAAACCCTTTCCAGGCTCCGTGCTCTCGACGACGTCCTTGAGAACATCGAGACGCGCATCCGTCTTCGCGTCGATCCGAGCATCGCCCGTTCGGTCCCTTCGAACGACGGTCAGCGAGCCGTTCCCTCCGCACCATCGGCCATTGCAGTCGCGCGGCTGATCGGGTCTGAATCCGGCTTTGATGTCTAGAAGGCGAAGGGCAATGAAAGCCGGACTGAGACGAAGTTCTGCGATGGCATACGCTAAGGTCGGATCCTGGTCATGACTTCGCATGGCGCTGCTGCCCATCACGTTCGTTCTTGTTTTATTCCATGATTTTTTTCCTGATGTCAAGCGATTCTGGGCACTTCTAGGACCACGCGCCCACTGCGGGCCGACAGCGCCAAACATCCCACCTGCGCGAAGCATCTCACCTGCGGCAAATTATTCTTTGCGCCGATCCAAAATGCCTGTGCTTGGCGGCACGGGCCGGCCCGTGTAGGAATCCCGCACGAATGCCCGCCCGTGCACGCCGACGAAAGGCCGGGCACCGCCCCTTCCAGAACAGAGGCAGACCATGAGCGCCGGTACCGCCGCCGACAAGCACTTCTCGAACAGCTTCTTCGCGGCCCCGCTGACCGAGGCCGATCCCGAGATCGCCGATGCGGTGTCGAAGGAACTCGGACGCCAGCAGCACGAGATCGAGCTGATCGCCTCGGAGAACATCGTCTCCCGCGCCGTGCTGGAAGCGCAGGGCTCGGTGCTGACCAACAAGTACGCGGAAGGCTATCCGGGCCGGCGCTACTACGGCGGCTGCCAGTTCGTGGACATCGCCGAGAATCTCGCCATCGATCGCGCCAAGCGCCTGTTCGATTGCGGCTTCGCCAACGTGCAGCCGAATTCCGGCTCGCAGGCCAACCAGGGCGTGTTCCTGGCCCTGATGCAGCCCGGCGACACCTTCCTGGGCCTCGACCTCGCGGCCGGCGGCCACCTCACCCACGGCGCCCCGCCCAACGTCTCGGGCAAGTGGTTCAAGCCGGTCTCCTACACGGTGCGCCGCGATGACCAGCGCATCGACATGGAGCAGGTCGCCGCCCTCGCCGAGGAGCACAAGCCGAAGGTGATCATCGCCGGCGGCTCGGGCTACCCGCGCCACTGGGACTTCGCCAAGTTCCGCGAGATCGCCGATTCCGTCGGCGCCTACTTCATGGTCGACGCGGCCCACTTCGCCGGCCTGATCGCGGCCGGCGTGCATCCGTCGCCGTTCCCGCACGCCCACGTGGTCACCACCACCACGCACAAGACGCTCCGCGGCCCCCGCGGCGGCATGATCCTCACGAACGACGAGGCGCTCGCCAAGAAGTTCAACTCGGCGATCTTCCCCGGTCTCCAGGGCGGCCCGCTGATGCACGTCATCGCCGGCAAGGCGGTGGCCTTCGGTGAGGCGCTCCGGCCCGAGTTCAAGATCTACGCTCGCCAGGTGGTGGAGAACGCCAAGGCGCTCGCCGACACCCTGATGTCGGGGGGCTACGACATCACCTCGGGCGGCACCGACAACCACCTGATGCTGGTGGACCTGCAGCGGAAGGGCCTCACCGGCAAGGCCGCCGAGGCCGCCCTGTCGCGGGCCGACATCACCTGCAACAAGAACGGCGTGCCGTTCGACACCCAGAAGCCGACGATCACGTCGGGCATCCGGCTCGGCACCCCGGCCGGCACCTCGCGCGGCTTCGGCGTTGCCGAGTTCAAGCAGATCGGCGGCTTCATCGTCGAGGTGCTGGACGGCATGGTGGCCAAGGGCGAGGCCGGCGATCCGGAGGTCGAGGCCTCGGTGAAGAGCCGCGTCCACGCCCTGACCGACCGGTTCCCGATCTACGGCTGAGGCCGGTGCGCGGCGGCCTTCCGGCCCGTCCGCGTGTAGTCTAGGAAACGGCCGCGGACCCGACCGGTCCGCGGCCGTTTCCATGCGTCGAGTGCAGATCCCATGCGGTGTCCCTATTGCGGCGGCTCCGAGACGCAGGTGAAGGATTCGCGGCCCTCCGAGGACGGCGCCGCGATCCGGCGCCGCCGGGTCTGCCCGGATTGCGCCGGCCGCTTCACCACCTTCGAGCGGGTGCAGCTGCGCGAGGTCGTGGTGCTCAAGCGCTCGGGCAAGCGCGTGCCGTTCGACCGGGACAAGCTGCAGCGCTCGATCGACGTGGCCCTGCGCAAGCGCGCCGTCGAGCCCGACCGGATCGAGCGCCTGGTCAGCGGCATCACCCGGCAGCTCGAGAGCGCCGGCGAGCCCGAGGTGACCTCCGAGGCGATCGGCGAATTGGTGATGGCGGGGCTCAAAGGCCTCGACGACGTCGCCTACGTGCGCTTCGCCTCGGTCTACAAGAATTTTCGCGAGGCCAAGGATTTCGAGGACCTGCTCGGGACCCTGGGCGACGGCCTGCTCACCGTGGGGGCCGGGACGGGTTCCCCGCCGGAGGACCCTGAAGAGCCCGACGCCCCGCCCCGCCGCCGGGCCGCCCGGCCATGAGCGACGACGCGACCTTCATGCGCCTCGCCCTGGCGCTCGGCCGGCGCGGGCTCGGCACCACCTGGCCGAACCCGTCGGTGGGCGCCGTCGTGGTCGAGCCCGGCACCGGCCGGATCCTCGGCACCGGGGCGACCGCGCCCGGCGGCCGGCCGCATGGCGAGCCCCTGGCGCTCGCCGAGGCCGGCGCCGCCGCCCGGGGCGCGACCCTCTACGTCACCCTGGAGCCGTGCTCCCATCACGGCCGCACGCCGCCCTGCACCGACGCGATCCTGGCCGCCGGGATCGCCCGGGTGGTCAGCGCCGTCGAGGATCCGGACGCCCGGGTGGCCGGGCGCGGCCACGCGCGGCTGCGGGCCGCCGGCGTCGCGGTCGAGACCGGGCTGATGCGGGATCTGGCGGTCCGCGACCATATCGGCCACATCACCCGGGTCACCCGCGGCCGGCCCGCCGTGCACCTCAAGCTCGCCCGCACCCGCGACGGCTTCTGCGCGGGCGCCGGCCCGGAGCGCCTGCGGATCACCGGCCCGGTGGCCGACGGCGCGGTGCATCTCTGGCGGGCGCATGCCGACGCGATCCTGATCGGCATCGGCACCGCCCGGGCGGACGACCCGTCCCTGACGGTGCGGCTGCCGGGCCTCGGCGCCCGCTCGCCCCTGCGGATCGTGGTCGATTCGCATCTGATGCTCTCGCCCGCCAGCGTGCTGGCCCGGACCGCCCGGGACACCGCCACCCTGGTCCTCACCACCCGCTCGGCCCCCGCCCACGCCCGCCGGGCCCTGGAGGCGCTGGGCGTCGAGATCGCCATCCTGCCCGCGGATGTCACCGGCCGCGTCGAGCTGCCGACCGCGCTGGCGCATCTCGGGGAGCGCGGTTTGACGCGGCTGTGCAGCGAGGGCGGCCCGCGCCTTGCCGATGCCCTGGCGCGGGCCGATCTGATCGAGGCCTGCACGCTGGTCACGGGACCGGCCGAACTCGGCCCGGCGGGCGGCCTGAAGGCGCTCGGCCCGGATCTGACCGTCGCCTTGGCGAGCGACGCATTCAGGCTGGCCGAGCGGCTGCGGCTCGGCCCCGACGAGGCCGCCACCTACGAGAGGATGTCGTAATCCATGTTCACCGGTCTCGTCAGCGACGTCGGCACCATCGTCTCGATCGCGGGCGAAGGCGACCTGCGGCGGATCGCGATCCGCGCCTCCTACGACCCGGCCACCATCGCGCTCGGCGCCTCGATCGCGTGCTCGGGCCCGTGCCTGACCGCGGTCTCGGTGGAGCCGGCCGACGGCGGCTGCGTCTTCGCGGTGGACGCGGCCGCCGAGACCCTGGCCCGCACCACGGTCGGCCGCTGGACGGCGGGCGCGCGCATCAACCTGGAACGGTCCCTGAAGATCGGCGACGAACTCGGCGGCCACCTGGTTACCGGCCATGTCGACGGCGTCGCCGAGATCCTGGAGCGGGAGAGCGTCACGGCCGGCGCCTGGGGGCCGAGCGACCGCTTCACCCTGCGCGCCCCGGCGGGCCTCGCGCGCTTCATCGCCGAGAAGGGCTCGGTCTGCCTCGACGGCACCTCGCTCACGGTGAACAGCGTGGACGGCGACGTCTTCTCGGTGCTGCTGATCCCCCACACCCTCCAGGTCACCACCTGGGGTGCGCGGCGCACCGGCGACGGGCTGAACCTGGAGGTCGATCTGATCGCCCGCTACGCGGCCCGGCTCACGGAGGCGCGGCCGGGCGCCTAACTGCGTTCGGGCGGGATCGCGTAGGTGCCGGTGGCGTGGCAGACGAGGGCGTCGCCGCCTGGCGCGGTAATCCCGACCTCGCCCACCGCCAGCCGCCGCCCGAGCTTGAGCAGGCGGCATTCGGCCACCAGGTCCCCCGGGGCGGGCTTGCGCAGGAAGTTGAAGGTCAGGCTCGTGGTCACCGCCAGCGCGACCGGGCCGATCTGGGCGAGGATCGCCGCGTAGAGCGCGTAATCAGCCAGCGCCATCATGGCCGGCCCCGACACCGTGCCCCCCGGCCGCAGGAAGCGCTCCTGCCCCTCCATCCGCATCCGCGCCGTGAGCGGCCCCACCGCCTCGAGATGGAAGGCCCGGCCGCCCGCCTGCATCTGCGGGAATTCCCGGTCGAGGAAATTTTTGGTCTCTTCGAGGGTGAGGATCGGGGCGCTCATGCCTGCTTGCAGCATGGCTTGGGGGGCTGGGGCAATCCAGTCAGGACGCTAAATCCACCTGACGTCGCGGCGAGCCCGATCTACTTCAGCGTGCCTGGTAAAACAGTTCAGAATGAACCGCCTTGTCATTCCGGGGCGCCGCAGGCGAGCCCGGAATCCAGATCCGCTGTCGGTGCAGGACCTTGGAACTGTCGGCGGTTATGGATCCCGGGTTCCGCTACGCGGCCCCGGGATGACAAAGTGGATGTTTAACCGGCAGTGCGAGCTGTAGGCCTTTGGACGATCACTCTTCAAGCCACCGTTGCTGTGCCGCCAAGAGGCATGCACGCGATGGCAGCGGGTCCCCTGGTCAAAAGAAGATCGGCCGCGCGCTGGCGCCGATCTCGCCCAGCACCGTGCCGGTGGCGGGCTCGACCTCCTTGAGCACAACGTCGTAGCCCCACAGGTCGGCGAGGTGCTGGAGCACCCTTTTGGCGTCGTCCTTCTGCAGGGTGATCTTGTTGATCGCCTTGTGGTGCAGGATCAGGCGGCGGTCGCCTTCGAGATCGACATCCACCACCTCGATATCCGGGTCGAGCCAGGCGACGTCGTACTGGCGGGCGAAGGAGCGGCGCATCTTGCGGTAGCCGCGCTCGTCGTGGATCGCCTCGACCCGCAATTCCGGCTCGTCGGGGTCGTCGACCACGTGGAACAGGCGCAGGTCGCGCATCAGCTTGGGCGACAGGAACTGCTGGATGAAGCTCTCGTCGCGGTAGTTCGCCCAGCAATCCCGCAGCACCGCCATGGGGTCGCCGGTGCCGGCGATGTCGGGGAACCACTCCCGGTCCTCCGCCGTGGGCTGCTCCACGATGCGGGCGATGTCCTGCATCATCGCGAAGCCGATCGCGTACGGGTTGTGGCCGCCATAGGAGCGGTCGTCGTAGTTCGGCTGCCGGATCACGTTGGTGTGCGATTGCAGGAATTCGAGGTAGGCGGCCTCGGTAATCAGCCCCTTCTCGGACAGGGAATTCATGATCCGGTAGTGGCTGTAGGTCGCGCAGCCCTCGTTCATCACCTTGGTCTGGCGCTGCGGGTAGAAGTACTGCGCCACCAGCCGGACGATGCGCAGGATCTCGCGCTGCCAGGGGCGCAGCCGCGGCGCGACCTTCTCCAGAAAGTAAAGAATATTCTCCTGCGGCAGTTCGAGCAGGGCCTTGCGCCGCTCGGCGGCCAGGTCCGGCCGCACCGCGCCGGTCTTCTGCGGCAGGGTCCGCCACAGGTCGTTGTAGATCTGCTCGCCGTGCTCGACCCGCTCGCGCTCGCGGCGCTGCTCGGAGGCGAGGTCCGGCCGCTTCTTGCGCGGGTAGCGGTGGACGCCCTGGCTCATCAGCGCGTGGGCGGCGTCGAGCACCTGCTCCACCGCCTGGTGGCCGTAGCGCTCCTCGCAGCGTGCGATGAAGCTTTTCGCAAAGTCCAGGTAATCCAGGATGCCTTCCGCGTCGGTCCACTGCCGGAACAGATAGTTGTTCTTGAAGAAATGGTTGTGGCCGAAGGCGGCGTGCGCGATCACCAGGGTCTGCATCGTCGCCGTGTTCTCCTCCATCACGTAGGAGATGCACGGGTCCGAGTTGATGACGATCTCGTAGGCGAGCCCCATCAGGCCGCGCCGGTAGCCGGCCTCGTGCTGGGCGAAGTGCTTGCCGAACGACCAGTGCTTGTAGAACAGCGGCATGCCGATCGACGCGTAGGCGTCGAGCATCTGCTCGGCCGTGATGATCTCGATCTGGTTCGGATACCAGGACAGCCCGAGTTCCGGCCCGGCGATGCCCTCGCAGGCGTCGTGGATGCGCCGGATCGTGTCGAAGTCCCAGTCGTTGCCGGTGAACAGGGGCTTTTGGCCGCCGGAGATTGTTTGGGGCGTCCGTGCCTTGACGAGCGTCATGCGGCCTCCCGATCAACCAAAGCGTGTCTTGTATACCCGCGGCACGGGTGCCCCCTCCCCCCTCTGCGGGGGAGGGTGGCCCCTGCGTCAGCAGGGGTCGGGAG
Source organism: Methylobacterium sp. WL7 (assembly GCF_008040085.1). Taxonomy (NCBI): domain Bacteria; kingdom Pseudomonadati; phylum Pseudomonadota; class Alphaproteobacteria; order Hyphomicrobiales; family Methylobacteriaceae; genus Methylobacterium; species Methylobacterium sp. WL7. The sequence continues at coordinate 8,136 of NZ_VRVG01000124.1, forward strand.
AGGGGAGCGACGGTGAAGAACTAAGCTCCAGCCTACACGAGAGCTGCGCCCGCGCCTGAAACCGGGCTCCCCTCTCCCGACCCCCTTCGGGGGCCACCCTCCCCCGCAGAGGGGGGAGGGAGACGCGGCGCGGGCCATCCTCACGCCTCCGCCTCGGCCCGGGCGTCCTTGCGACCGAACAGCTCGCGGAAGACCGGGTAGATCTCCCGCCGGTGGTTGACCTTGCGCATCGCGATCGGGCCGCCCGCCTTGGCGATCGCCTCGTAGGTCCGCCACAGGGTGGTGCGGTGCTCCACGAAGCCGGCCCGGGGGCCGTTCTCGTCGCCGACCTCCAGGTAGGCGAAGTGCTGGCAGGCCGGCAGGATGTGGGCCCGCAGCAGCTCCGTCGAGGTCGGGCCGTCGGAGGAGACGTTGTCGCCGTCCGAGGCCTGGGCGGCGTAGATGTTCCAGTCGTTGGGGTCGTAGCGCTCGGCGATGACCCGCTTCATCTCCACCAGGGCCGACGACACCAGCGTGCCGCCGGTCTCCCGGGAGCCGAAGAAGGTCTCCTCGTCCACCTCGGTGGCCCGGTCGGTGTGGCGGATGAACACGATCTCCACGTGCCGGTAGCGGCGGGTCAGGAAGATGTGCAGCAGGATGTAGAACCGCTTGGCGAGGTCCTTCATGTGCTCGGTCATCGAGCCGGACACGTCCATCAGGCAGAACATCACCGCCTGCGCGATCGGCCGCGGATAGGGTTCGAACCGGCGGAAGCGCAGGTCGATCGGATCGACATACGGGATGCGCTTGGCGCGCTCGCGCAACTTCAGCAGCGCGCGTTCCAGGTCCGGCCGGCCCGGGTCCGAGTCGCGCAGCGCGGCGAGCTGGGCCTCCAGCGCCGCGACCTCCTCGGGCTTCGGGCGCTTGAGGGCGATCCGCCGCGACATCGAATTGCGCAGGGTGCGGGTCAGGGCGAGGTTGGCGGGCGAGCCGGTCACCGTGTAGCCGGCCCGGCGCAGCCCCTCGGTCTCGACCACCGCGAGCCGCCGCTTGGCCAGATCCGGAAGCTCCAGATCCTCCAGGAAGAGTTCCAGGAACTCTTCGCGGGTGAGCACGAAGCGGAACGCGTCCTCGCTGTTCTCGCCGCCGTCCCCGCCCTCGCCGGAGCCGCGGCCGCCACCGCCGCCCGGGGGCCGCTCGATCGTGTCGCCCTCCACGTAGGTCTTGTTGCCCGGCAGGATGTGGTCCTGCAGGCCGGTGCCGGGCTGGCGGGAGAACCGGGGCTCGCGCACGCCGTCGGCGGGCACGCTCACCCGGCCGTCCTTGCCGAGATCCTTGATGTCCTTCTCGCGGGCGGATTCGCGCACGGCGCGCTGGGCCACGTCCTTCACGCGGCGCAGGAAGCGCTGCCGGTTGGGGAGGCTCTTGCCCCCTGGATTCAGGCGTCGGTCGACGATGTGCATACGCTGCGAAAACCCTCGTCCGCGTGTTCCGGCCGGGTCGGGCCCCGTGTCGTACCATGCTGTTCAGGGAGGGATGGATCCCTCTTTCGCAGCAGGCCCGAGAGCCTCGCCGGCCGGTCGTCCGAAACTGTGGCGGCGGAGGGTCGAAACCGGGCCCGGTCGGAGTCGCCCCCGCCGGGCCCCTCGCCCCTCAGCCGGCCTGCTTCACCCGCATGTACCATTCCACCAGGCGGCGGACCTGCCGCTCGGTGTAGCCGCGCGCCACCATGCGCTCGACGAACTCGCCGTGCTTCTTCTCGGTGTCGCCGTCCTTCTTCGAGCCGAAGGAGATCACCGGCAGCAGCTCCTCCACCTGGGAGAACATCCGCCGCTCGATGACCTCGCGCAGCTTCTCGTAGCTGGTCCAGCTCGGGTTGCGGCCCCCGTGCTGGGCGCGCGAGCGCAGGGCGAACTTGACCACCTCGTTGCGGAAGTCCTTCGGGTTGGCGATCCCGGCGGGCTTTTCGATCTTGGTCAGTTCCTGGTTCAGCAATTCGCGGTTCAGCAACTGGCCGGTCTCGGCGTCCTTGAAGTCCTGATCCTCGATCCAGGCGTCGGCGTAGTCGATGTAGCGGTCGAACAGGTTCTGACCGTAATCGTGGTAGGATTCGAGGTAGGCCTTCTGGATCTCGTGGCCGATGAACTCCGCGTAGCGCGGGGCCAGCTCGGTCTTGATGAACTCCAGGTACTTCTTCTCGGTCTCGGGCGGCAGCTGCTCCCGGCGCAGCGACTGCTCCAGCACGTACATCAGGTGCACCGGGTCGGCCGAGACCTCGGTGGTGTCGTGGTTGAAGGTGGCGGCCAGCACCTTGAAGGCGAAGCGGGTCGAGATCCCGTCCATGCCCTCGTCGACGCCGGCGGTGTCCTTGTATTCCTGCATCGAGCGGGCGCGGGGATCGACCTCGCGGAGCGATTCGCCGTCGTAGACCCGCATCTTCGAGAACACGTTGGAATTGGCGTGCTCGCGCAGGCGCGACAGGACCGAGAACCGGGCCAGCATCTCCAGGGTGCCGGGGGCGCAGGCCGCGTCCGAGAGTTCCGAGCCGGAGATCAGCTTCTCGTAGATGTGCTGCTCCTCCGCGACCCGGAGGCAGTACGGGACCTTGATCACGTAGATGCGATCGATGAAGGCCTCGTTGTTCTTGTTGGTCTTGAAGGTCTGCCACTCGGATTCGTTCGAGTGCGCCAGGATGATGCCGGTGAACGGGATCGCGCCGATGTTCTCGGTGCCGACGTAGTTGCCCTCCTGCGTCGCGGTGAGCAGGGGGTGCAGCATCTTGATCGGCGCCTTGAACATCTCGACGAATTCGAGGACGCCCTGGTTCGCCCGGTTGAGGCCGCCCGAGTAGGAGTAGGCGTCGGGATCCGCCTGGGACAGGGTCTCCAGCCGGCGGATGTCGACCTTGCCGACCAGCGAGGAGATGTCCTGGTTGTTCTCGTCGCCCGGCTCGGTCTTGGCGATGGCGATCTGACGCAGCCGCGACGGCCGGACCTTGATCACCGTGAAGCGCGAGATGTCGCCGTTGAACTCGTCGAGGCGCTTGAGCGCCCAGGGGCTCATCAGCCCGGTGAGCCGCCGGCGCGGGACGCCGTAGCGCTTCTGGATCTCGTCGCCCATCGTCTCGGGATCGAACAGCCCGAGCGGGCTCTCGAACACCGGCGAGACCTCGTCCCCGGCCTTGAGCACGTAGACCGGGTGGACCTCCATCAGCGCCTTGAGGCGCTCGGCCAGCGACGACTTGCCGCCGCCGACGGGGCCCAGCAGGTAGAGGATCTGCTTGCGCTCCTCCAGCCCCTGCGCGGCGTGGCGGAAGAACGAGACGATCCGCTCGATCGTCTCCTCCATCCCGTAGAATTCGCGGAACGCCGGGTAGGTGCGGATCGTCCGGTTCATGAAGATCCGGCCGAGGCGCGAATCCTTGGCGGTGTCCACGAATTCCGGTTCACCGATCGCCGACAGGATGCGCTCGGCGGCCGAGGCATACATCAGCGGCTCGTCGCGGCAGGCCTCGAGATACTCGGAGAGCGTCATCTCCGTATCGCGGCGGGCCTCGTACCCTCGGGCGAAGCTCTGGAAAAGGTCGTTCGTCGCATGCATCGACATTCGATAACCCTCTCAGACCCTGACAGCTTCATCCTGTCTCGGCTCGGATGCAACCGACAGGCCCGCTTTTGTCGCAGCGCGGCGAACGCGCCGCGGGCCTGTCGATTGCTTGCAACACTCGTCTGGCCAAAACCCGGCCTCGACGTGCTCCAACGTTGATTTCGATCTCCTTCGAGCGAGCATTTTAGGATGAAAAACTATGCACGCGCCAGGGTTTCCTGCCTCTGCTTAGAGATCCGTGCCTTCTTTCTTGGCATCGTCGCCGGATTTTGATCCGGAGCCCCCCACAGTGATCTTGATGTTGTGAGTCTGGACTTGTCCGTCGGCGCCCTTGACCTCGAACGTCACCTCGTCGGCGCCGGTGAAGCCGCCGTTGGGCTGGTAGAACAAAGCCTGCACGGCCGCCTCCTTGTTGGGGCAGCGATAGCTCGCCGGGGTCTTCAGCTTGCCGACCTTGGTGATCACGGAACCGTTCTTGGGCGCGCCCGAGACCTTGAACTCCGGCATCGGGCCGGGGGTGCAGTCCTTCTTGAGGTTCGGGGCGATCTCGAGCCGCACGGTCTTGCCGGGCGCCACCGTCTTGGAGCGGGTCACGGTGGTCTGGGCGAAGGCCGGGACCTGCGCCGGCCCGGCGAGGATCAGGCCGCCTGCGAGCAGCGCGGCGAGCGGACGTAGGGCGGTCATGGCGGCGTCACTCCGGTGCCGATCCGGGGCCGGATGTCCGGTTCCCCTGCCATCGGTCGAGGAGTCATGTGGGGACGCCGAGCACGGCCGTCGAGGGTTTTTGCGCGCGATGCCCACCCCAGGCATCACGCGTCCGGCCGAATCTTTTCCGGAACCGGTCCTATTCCTGCAGCACCGCGGCGACGACGCCGGTGACCCGGGCGATCTGCGCGGCGTCGAACTCGCCGGCGAGGGCGGCGGCGAGCCTTGCCTCGACCCGGGCGCGCTCACCGGCATCGGCGAGCGGCACCGGCGGGATCTGGTCCTCGGGCAGGCGGCAGACCCGGCGGATCGTCTCGGCGGCGGCGAGCAGCTTCTCCCGGTCGGGCGGGCCCATCTCCCACAGGGGGTTGCGCAGGCGGCTGATCACCCGCTTGGCGTCCCGGTACTCCCGGTCGACGTTGGTGGCGGCCTCGATCTGGCTCACCAGGAACATCAGTTCGAGGACTTCGGAGGCGGCCTCCGGGCAGGTGCGGACGATCCGCATGATGCGGGCCATCAGTTCCTGGCTGGGAGACAGCTTGGGTTTTGGCACGGCCATGCGGGCAACAACGCGGTTTGGGGCCGGAAGGTCCGCCCCATCCGCAAGATGCATGCGCGGCATTCTCAACCGATGGGCGAGATACCGCGGGAACGCTACACGTCGCGGTCGTAGGGCCGGCGCAGGGCGTCGAGCAGCGCGCGGCAGGCCTGCAGGTCGTCGAGCACGTCCCGCAGGGCCGCCCGGTCGGGGGTGTCGGCGAGGTCCTGCATGGTGGCCTCGGGGGCGTCCTCGACCTCCTGGATTCGGGGCTCGGCCGCCCGGGCCTCGCCGCGGCCGACCGCCTGGACGAAGCGGATGCCGTTCTCCTTGAGCACCCGCTGCGCGCCCGCGATGGTGTAGCGCTGCACGTACAGGAGCTGCCGGATGCCGGCCACCAGCTCGACGTCCTGCGGCCGGTAGTAGCGCCGGCCGCCGGCCCGCTTCACCGGGCGGATCTGTCCGAATCGCGTCTCCCAGAACCGCAGGACGTGCTGGGGCACGTCGAGCTCCTCGGAGACCTCGCTGATGGTCCGGAAGGCGCCGGCGCTCTTCTCAGCCATCGGTTCGAGGGACATGGCGGCGGCTAGGGCTGGGGGCATGGCTGTCTGATGTGGCGCGGGGCGGCGTCGATCTTGCCGGCCCGCGGGGCCGGGCTCAAGCCTTACCGGGAGTTGAGGCGATAATGTTTGCCGCTCGCCGTCGCCCTCCCCCGCCGTGAGGGGAGGGAAAGGGCGTCAACCGTGTCGCAGGGGGCCTCCATCCAGCCGCTCAATCATCCTCGTCGTGCTTGTCCAGCCCGTTGAGCGCCTGGCCGTTGATCTTGGCCTTGAGGACGTTGGAGGGCTTGAACACCATCACCTGGCGGGGTTCGATCGCGACCTCGACGCCGGTCTTGGGGTTGCGGCCGACGCGCTTGCCCTTGCTGCGCACCACGAAGGAGCCGAACGAGGACAGCTTGACCGTCTCGCCCCCCGCCAGGCAGCCGCAGATCTCCGACAGCACGGTCTCGACCAGGGCGGCGGATTCGGTCCGCGACAGGCCCACCTGGTGGTAGACGGCCTCGCTCAAGTCGGCGCGCGTCACCGTCTTGCCTGCCATGCCGTGTCCCCTCGCCTGCTGTTCTCATCCGGCAGCCCACGGGCGCGACGAACTGCGCCGCACCGTGAGCTGCCGGTGTATCCCTATGATCCGGCACGCTAATCGGCGTCCGCCGCCCGGTCAACCGCGCGGGGCGGACGAATTGGCCCGGCGCCGTCCGGCGGATTGCGGCTGCCGGCGTCGGCGCCGGGCGAGGGCCACCTGAGGCCGTGCCGCGTCACCAGCGGATCAGCGCCGCCCCCCAGCTGAAGCCGCCCCCGATCGCCTCGATCATCACGAGGTCGCCGGGCTGGATGCGGCCGTCCCGCCGCGCCACGTCGAGGGCCAGGGGGATCGAGGCGGCCGAGGTGTTGCCGTGGCGGTCCACGGTCAGGACGATCTTCTCCCGGGCGATCCCGAGCTTGTCGGCCGAGGCCTCGATGATCCGGCGGTTGGCCTGGTGCGGCACGAACCAGTCGAGGTCGGCGGCCGTGACGCCGGCCTGCGCGAACGCGTCCGCGATCACGTCGGCGACCTGCCCGACCGCGAACCGGAACACCTCGCGGCCCTCCATGCGCAGGTGCCCGGTGGTCCCGGTGGAGCCCGGCCCGCCATCGACGTAGAGCTTGTCCCGGTGCCGCCCGTCCGAGCGCAGGCTGGCGCAGAGGACGCCGCGCTCGCCCGCATCGGCCCGCGCCTCCAGCACCACCGCCCCGGCGCCGTCGCCGAACAGCACGCAGGTGGTGCGGTCCTCCCAGTCGACGATGCGCGAGAACGTCTCCGCCCCGATCACCAGGGCCCGGCGGGCCGAGCCGGTGGTCAGGAACTTGTCGGCCGTGGAGACCGCGAACACGAAGCCGGCGCAGACCGCCTGCAGGTCGAAGGCCGCGCCCCGATGGATGCCGAGCGCCGCCTGGATCTCGGTGGCGGTGGCCGGGAAGGTGTGGTCCGGCGTCGAGGTCGCGCAGATCACGAGGTCGATGTCGTCGGCGGTGAGGCCGGCATCGTCGAGGGCGGCCTGTGCGGCCCGGGCGCCGAGCACCGCGGTGGTCTCGCTCGCGTCGGCGATGTGGCGCTGGCGGATGCCGGTGCGCTGGACGATCCATTCGTCCGAGGTGTCGACCCGCTCGGTCAGGGCGGCGTTGGTCACGACCTGCGCGGGCAGGCTCGACCCGGTCCCGACCACCACCGAGCGCGGCGCCTGCGGAGACTCTGTGCGGAGGGCTGACATCGCTTTCCTTCCCGGACGCCGCCGGCTTCACACTTCTCAGGTGTGTCGCCCCGAACGTCCGAATCCTATCCGTTTGAACACGCGGAGCCGAGATAGGGATCCGACCTCCGCGGTGAACGCGCGGACAGCGGGCTGGCCACCCGCGCGATCGCAGGTCGTCCAGGGCCGCCCCGGCCACGTTCGGTGATCGGAGGAGCGACATCGAGACTCCTGATCACCCTGTCATTCCGGCGCCGCGCAGAGGAACCCGGAATCCAGAGCCGCCGACAGATCAAGGTCTTGCAGGGTCGGCGGTTCTGGGTTCCGGGCTCGCCTGCGGCGCCCCGGAATGACGGGGAGAAGGTTCGAGCGTCGTGGGACACGCCACGGCCAAAGGCAAAAACATCACGCCGGCGCCAGAACCGCCGTCTGGTCGAGCATCTCGCGGATCGTGCGGATCATGTCGTGGCGGGCCATGTCGTGGGCCAGGTCGATCGCGGCGGCGAACCCTTGCGCGTTCTCCGAGCCGTGGCTCTTGATGACGATGCCCTCCAGGCCGAGGAACACGCCGCCGTTGGCACGGCTCGGGTTCATCTTGTCCTTCAGGGCCTTGAACGCCTGCCGGGCGAACAGCGCGCCGATCTTGGCCGAGAGCGTCCGGGTCATGGCCGAGCGCAGGTAGCTGCCGATCTGCTTGGCGGTGCCCTCGGCGGTCTTGAGCGCGATGTTTCCCGTGAAACCTTCCGTCACGACCACGTCGACGGTGCCGCGCCCGAGGTCCGTGCCCTCGACGAAGCCGTGATAGGTGAGCCGCGTGCTCTCCATCTCGCGCAGCAGCCGCGCGGCTTCCTTGACCGCCTCGTTGCCCTTCATCTCCTCGGTGCCGACGTTGAGCAGGCCCACGGTCGGCTTGTCGAGGTCGAACACGATGCGGGCCATGGCCGAGCCCATCACGGCCATCTCGACGAGGTGCTCGGCATCGGTGCCGATGGTGGCGCCGACATCGAGCACGACGCTCTCGCCGCGCACGGTGGGCCACAGGCACGCGATCGCCGGGCGCTCGATGCCCGACATGGTCTTGAGGCAGATCTTCGACATCGCCATCAGGGCGCCGGTGTTGCCGGCCGACACGCAGGCGTCGGCCTGCCCGTCCCGCACCGCCTGGATCGCCTGCCACATCGAGGACTTGCCCCGGCCCTGGCGCACCGCCTGGCTGGGCTTGTCGTCCATGGCCACGGCCACGGTGGTGTGGCGGATCTCGACGCAGTCCTTCAGCCGCGGTTCCTTGGCGACCAGCGGGGCGATCACCGCCTCGTCGCCGAACAGCAGGAAGGTCATGTCGGGATGGCGCTCGCGGGCCAGGGCGGCGCCGGGCACGACGGTCGAGGGCCCGTGGTCGCCGCCCATGGCGTCGAGCGAGATGCACACGCGTTGGGACATGTCTTTGCGGGTCGCGGTCTCGGCAGGGGGAACGGCGGCGGGACGGACGAGGGCCGCCCGCCGGGCGCGCCGGACCATAGCGATACAGGCCCGCCGGGCAAATGAAATCGGGCCGGACGGGTCAGGCAATTGTTTCGGGGCGGGCTGGGCT
>NZ_VRVG01000125.1:0-16793 GCF_008040085.1 Methylobacterium sp. WL7
GCACGATCGCGACCACCCCGCCCAGCCCCGCGAAGGGCAGGGTCACCAGCACCAGCAGCAGGTTGGCCCCCGACCCGGTCACCACGGCGAGCAGCAGCACGATGCCGAACCCGGCGAGCGCGGCATGGGCGAGGAGGTCGGTGCGGGCCTGCGCCTGCGCCTCCGCGGCCCCCGCGAAGGCGACGTAGACGCCCTCCGGCAGGCGCACCGACCGGGCGATCTTGGCGCGCGCCGCCGCCACGAAGCCGGCCACGTCCCGGCCCTCGACACCCGCCGTCACGGTCTGGACCCGCTGGGCGCCCTGGTGCTGGACCTGGTAGCGGCCGGTGCTCTCGTAGATGTCGGCGACCTGGGACAGCCGGACGTAGCGCCCGCCCGGATTGCGCAGGGGCAGGTCGCCCAGCGCGCTGATCCGGCCGCGGGACCGGGCGTCGAGGATCACCAGCACGTTGAACACCGCGTTGCCGACATAGGTCTGGCCGACCGTGTCGCCCTGGTAGGCGGTGCGCACCGCCTCCAGCACCTCGATCGCGTCGAGGCCCCAGTGGCGCAGGTCCGCGGGGCGTAAGGAGGCGGTCACCTGCGGCAGCCCGGCCGGGGCGGCGAGCTGCACGTCCCGGGCCCCCCGCACCTCGGCGAGTTCGCGCGCCACCGCGCGGGCGGCGGCCTCGATCCGGGGCAGGTCGTCGCCGACGAGGTTGACCACCACGGGGGCGGTGTGGCCCGAGACCGTCTCCTCGATCCGCTCGGTCAGGAAGGTCTTGAGCGAGAAGGCCGCCCCCGGGAAGCCGGCCGTGAGGGCGCGGATCCCGGCTTCCGTGGCCCGCTGGGCCGCGCCGTCGAGGCCGGGTTCGAGGTCGATATGGATCTCGCTGTAATGGGTGCCGGCGGTGTCCTGCCCGGCCTCGGCCCGGCCGATCTGCGCCGCCACGGTCCGGACCCCGGGGATGGCCTTGAGGCCCGCGGTGATCAGGCCGCCCAGGCGCTCGGATTCCTGCAGGGCGGTGCCGGGGGAAGCCGCCATGTGCAGGATCAGGTGGCCCTCCTTCAGGTCGGGCAGGAAGCTGGCGCCCAGCCGCGGCACCAGGGCCAAACCGGCCAGCACCGCGAGCGCGCTCAGGGCGATCGCGGTGCGCGGCACCCGCCCGATCCAGCTGAGCAGCCCCCGGTAGGCCCCCCGGCAGAGGCGCACCACCGGCGGGTCGGCGGCCGCGGTCGCCCCGGGCCCGGCGAGCAGAAGCAGGGCGAGGGCGGGGGTCACCGTCAGCGCCACCAGCAGCGAGGCCAGCACGGCGGCGATGTAGGCGAGCGCCAGGGGGCCGAACAGGCGGCCGGCGACGCCGGTGAGCGCCAGCACCGGCAGGAACATCAGCAGCACCGCCAGGGTCGCGTACGCGACCGCGCCGCGCACCTCCAGGATGGCGTCGAACACCACCCGGGCCGCGCCGGCTTCCCAGCCCTCTGCCCGGCCCTTCGCCCGGCTCTCGCGCAGGCGCCGGGCGACGTTCTCGACGCCGATCACCGCGTCGTCCACCACCTCGCCGATGGCGAGCGCCAGCCCGCCGAGCGTCATGGTGTTGAGGCTCTCGCCCCAGGCCTGGAGGGCGAGCGCCGCGGCGATCAGCGAGAGCGGGATCGCGGCCGCGCTGATCAGGGCCGTGCGCCAGTCGGCCAGGAAGACCAGCAGGACGACCACCACCAGGGCGCCGCCCAGCAGCAGCGCCTGCAGGACGTTGCCGTTGGCGACGTCGACGAAGTTGGCCGGCCGGAACAGGTCGGCGTGCAGGCCGATTCCGGCCCGGGCCAGAGCCGGCCGCAGCTCCGCCAGGGCCGCCTCCAGCCGGCCGGTGACCGTCCTGGTGTCGACGCCGACCTGGGCGCCGACCATCAGCAGCACGCCGGGCTTGCCGTCGACCAGGGCGGCGCCGATCGCCGGCTCGGGGGCCGCCAGGATTGTGGCGACGTCGGCCAGCACCACGCTCGCCCCGCCCTCGTTGACCAGCACGGTGCGCCCCAGCGCCTCCGGGGTGAGCGACTGCCCCTCGGTGCGCAGGACCACCCGCTGGCTCGGCGTGTCCACGAAGCCGGCGCCCCGCACCCCCGTGGCCTTGCGGGCGGCCGCCAGCACGTCGTTGAGCCCGACCCGGTAGCGGATCAGGTCGTCGGGGCGGACCTGCACCTGGAGCGAACGCACGCCGCCGCCGTAGACCGAGACTTGCGCGATGCCCGGCACCGCCTGGAGGCGCAGCCGGACCGTCCAGTCGGCCAGCGTGCGCAGGTCCATGGCGCTGCGGCTGTCCGAGGTCAGCCCGATCAGCAGCACCGTCGAGGTCGAGGAGGTCAGCGCCGTCATGGCGGGCGCCATCACGCCCTGGGGCAGCCGTCCGGCCAGGGCCGCCAGCCGCTCGTTGACCCGCTGGCGCACCCGGTCGACGTCGCTGCCGGCCCGGAACGCGGCGCTGATCACCGACAGGCCCTGGATCGAGGAGGAGCGCAGGGTCTCCAGCCCGGGCAGGCCGCCCACCGCCCCCTCGATCGCCTGGGTGACCAGGACCTCGACCTGCTCCGGATCGAGGCCGGGCGCCTCGGTCTGGATCGTCACGGTGGGCGGCGCGAATTCCGGGAACACGTCGTAGCGGGCGCTGCGCAGGGCGTAGAGCCCGAACGCCAGGAGCGCGCAGGCCAGGGCCAGCACCACGCGCGGCCGGCGCACCGCGAACCCGACCAGCCCGGCCTGGGGGCCGCCCGTGAGCCGCTCAATCATCGTCGTCGCCGGAGACCCGGATCTGGCCCTTCATCTCCTCGGAGAGCAGCGCCTGGCCGCCCCTGAGCACGATCTCGCTGCCGTCGGGCAGGTCCTCGACCACGAAGGCATCGGCCGAGAGCGGCGCGTCGGCCCGGACCGGGTGGCGGACGAATCCGCCCTGCGGCACGCCCCGGTAGACCCAGGTCCCCCCCTCCCCGTGCACCACCGCGTCCTCCGGGACCAGCACCCCGGTGGCCGAGCGGGCGGCGGGCAGGAACGCCATCGTGCTCATGCCGGGCAGGAGGCCGCCCGCCCCGGAGACGAGATAGAAAAAACTCTGCCCCTGGATCCGGGGATCGGTGCGGGTCGCCGGGGAGACCAGGCGCAGGGGCACCCGGACGCTCTGCGGCGGCACCTCCGCGAAGGCCGCGTCCGGGGCCGGGTTCAGGACCTCGCCCGGCGGCAGGGTCACCTGCATCAGGAAGTCGGCGCGCTCGATCAGGCGGGTGACCAGCGGCCCGCGCTCGACGATGCCCCGGCCGAGCACCGGGCCCCATTCCTGCTGGGCGGTGGCGGCCAGGGTGCGCAGCTGCGATTCGGCGGCCGTGACGGCGGCCCGGTCGGTCAGCACGGTGGCCTCGACGGTCTCGATCTGGGCGGCCGCCATGGTGCCGGGGCCGAGGCTGCGGGCCCGTCGCGCGGCGCTGGCCGAGACCTCGGCCCGGGCCCGGGCGGTCTGGAGCCCGGCCACCGCGCCGGCATAGGCGTTGGTCAGCTCGGTGACCCGGGCGAGGTCGAGGACGCTGCCATAGGCGGTCAGCTCCTGGCGGTGGGGTTTGGCCGGCAGGATGGCGGTCTCGAGGCCGACCCGGGCGCGCTCCTCCGGGGTGAGCCGCACGATCGCGCGGCCATCCTCGACGGCGACCCGCGCATTCGCCTTCGGCTCCGGGGCGGCGGGCGCGGCGGGCAGGAAAGGGGTGACGAGGCCGTCCCAGGCGGCGAGCAGGGGCGCGCCCCGCTGGCGCAGGTCCGGCCCGGAGAGGGCGACGAGGCCGAGGACGCTCGCCAGGGCCAGCCCTGCCAGCAGCACGCGCCGCCGTCGCATCCCGTTCCCTCCGCAAGCGCCAACCCCGGGCGACCCCGGCAGCGATTGCCACTTTTGCCCGGTTTCTTCGTCCGAATCTACCTGAACTTGAGCGCGGGCGCCGGATGGCGGCTCAGGTCTCCAGGGGCACGTCGAGCCGGAAGCAGGCGCCCTGCCCCGCCTGCGGCACCGTCAGGGTGCCGCCGAGCTGCCGGGTCAGGCTGCCGACCACCCGCATGCCGAGGCTCTTCGAGGCGCGGCCGATCTCGAAATCCGCCGGCAGCCCGACGCCGTCGTCGGCGACCTCGACCACCAGGGTGTCGAGCTCGCGCTCGGCCCGGACCCGGATCGCGCCGCCGTCCGGATGGGTCTCGGGCGGGTAGGCGTATTTGAGCGCGTTGGTGACGAGCTCGTTGACCAGGAGCCCGATCGGGATCGCCCGGTCCGCCGAGATCCGCTGTGGTACCGCCGTGCAGGTGAGGCGCAGGCCCGGCGCGCCGCTGTCGAGATTGGCCACCAGCTTCTCCAGGAACGGCGCGAGGTCGAGCTCCCCGGGCACGCCCTCCCCGTCCCCGGCCTTCTCGCCGGCCCGGTCGTCCTGGCGCCAGAGCTGGTCGTGGACGCCGGCGATCGCCTCGACGCGGCTTCGCGCATCCGACAGGGCCGCCTGCACGGCGGGCTCCGCCTCGGCAGCGCGGGCCTGGAGGGCGAGCAGGCTCGCCACGATGGCGAGGCTGTTCTTGACCCGGTGGCTCATCTCGCGGGCGAGCAGGTCCTGCCGGGCGAGAGCTGCGCGCAGCAGGCTCTCGGTGCGCTGGCGCTCGATGGCGCCGCCGAGCAGGTTAGCGAAGCCCTGCATGAAGGCGATGTCGGCCTCCTCGAACATGCCCTCGCGGGTGTCGTCCACCTCCAGCACCCCGAAGGCGCCGTCCCGGTTCTCGATCAGCACGTTGATCGCCCGGCGGATGCCGTGATCGGCCATGAGCTGGGGCGTGCGGAACCGGGTCTCCTCGGCCAGGTGGTTCGAGATCACCGGCCGGCCGGTCTTGAGGGCGAAGCCCGCCGGGGAGGCGAGGTCGGCCCCGACCCGGGCCTGCCCGATCACGTCCGGCCCCCAGCCGACGCCGGCGCGCACCAGCAGCGTGTCCTCGCCGCGGCGGTATTCCAGCGCCTTGCAGAACTCCGCGCCCATCCCCTGGGCGCACAGCTCCGCGGCCCGCTGCAGCAGGTGGTCGACATCGGTGCCGCGCAGGGCCTCGACCCCGAACGCGGACAGGATCACCTGCTGGCGCAGGCGGTAGCCGAGATCGGGGGGCGCGAGGCCGGGCGCGGCGGGATCCGCCGGCGCGTCGGGGCTGAGTTCCACTTCGGTCTGGTCGCCTGTCGCAGTCATGAGGGCGGCAGAGTAGCAGGAAGCGCGGCCCGGGGCGAAGCCGGCTTGTCGGTCCGGCCACGCTTCGCCGGCGCCCCCGTCGTCGCACCGGATCGTCGCACCGGATCGTCGCACCCCTTGCCGCCCCCGGACCCCGCCGGCGCCGGGCGGCGTTCCGTCAGTCCCGCCCGTCTCGAAGGATGGCACCATGGCCGACGATGTGAACGGACTCTCCGACAAGGCGCTCTCGATCTTCGCCTTCGCGGCCTATCACCGCCTGGTCAGCGGCGAGCGGGTCACCTCGGTCATCCGCAAGGACGGCGCCGGCCACGAGGCCGACCCGGTGGGCGTGAAGGAGCTGGAGGAGCGCGGCCTCGTCACCGCCGGCGAGACCGACATCGACCTCGGCGACACCGCCCAGGCGACCGTGGAGGCGATGGTCGCGGCTTTGCGCGGGGAAGTCGGGCGCTGAAGGGCTACGGCTCCTCCGGCGATGCGAAGCGGTCCGCGAGATCGCGGCGGCTGTGCAGGATGTTGATCACTTCGAGCACGTCGTCGCGGACCCGGAAATAGATCACGTAATTTCGGTGCGGAAAGCTGCGGATATCGGGTCTCAGATCCGGTCTGGGACGCCCCAGCGTTCAGGGCAACGCCGCGAACTTATGACAATGCGCACGCAGGCTCGCCACCACCTTGCGGCCGGTCGCGCGACTGCCGCTGGCTTCCGTGACGCGAACGAGGATGTCGACGAGATCCGCCTGCGCAGCGGCCAAGAAGACGACGCGTCTCATTCCCCGAAGCCGCGCGCCTCCAACGCGCGATCCGCGGCGTCCAGAGCCGCATCGATCTCGGCCTCGCTGACCTGACCGCCGGCCGCAATGGAGGCGTCGAGGGTCTCGCGCAGGGCTTGTAGCCGGGCTTCACGCTCCGCGACCAAGCGCAGCCCCTCCCGCACCACATCGTTCGCCGAGCCGTAGCGGCCCTCGCGAATGACGCGCTCGATGAAGCCCTGCCAGCGATCCTCGACGCAGACGTCCATGGCGCCACCCTCCTCAGGATACCCGGCAGGATACCAGAGATCGCGCCGTCCGGGGTACCCCGTCGCGCCCGGGCCTGCGGCATCCCGGCCGTGGAAGCCCGGGAACGCCCCCGCCCCCGGCGGCCTTCTCCCGCACCAGACGATGGAGCGCGCGGATGAGCAAGGCGGACGTGAAGGCCGGGGACGACGTGACCTACACGTGGGGCAAGGGCTCCGTCGAAGGCGAAGTGACCAAGGTCCACACCAAGGACGTCGAGAAGACGATCAAGGGCAACACGGTCAAGCGCGCGGCCTCGAAGGACGAGCCCGCCGTGGAGATCGAGACCGCCAAGGGCAAGACGGTCCTGAAGTCCGTCTCCGAGGTCACGGTCAAGTAAGCCGATCCGCGCAGGCGCCCCGCGGTGTGAGGTGGCGCACATGATCCCCGCCCCGGGCCTCGCCGGGGGCGGGCTCCCGGCTATCTGTAACGGTTCCAGCCTTTGCCAGCCGGGACCCAGCATGAATATTCCCCTCCGGCTTACCCTGAACGGGCAAGCCCGCGAGATCGCCCTCGACGATCCGCGCGTCACCCTCCTCGACCTCCTGCGCGAGCGGCTCGGCCTGACGGGCGCCAAGAAGGGCTGCGACCGCGGCCAGTGCGGCGCCTGCACGGTGCTGGTGGACGGGCGGCGGATCAATGCCTGCCTCACCCTCGCCGTGAGCCTCGACGGGGCCGAGATCCTGACCATCGAGGGTCTGGCCGAGGGCGATCGGCTGCATCCGGTCCAGGCGGCCTTCATCGCCCATGACGGCTTCCAGTGCGGCTTCTGCACCCCGGGCCAGATCATGAGCGCTGTCGGACTGATCCGCGAGGGCCAGGCCGGCACCGATCCCGAGCGCATCCGCGAGGGCATGAGCGGCAACCTCTGCCGCTGCGGCGCCTATGCCGGCATCCTCGACGCGGTGCAGGAGGCGTCGCGCCCCACCGGACAGGTCGAGCATCGGGAGGACGCGGCGTGAGGAACTTCGACTACATCCGCCCCGCGAGCCTGCCGGAGGCCGTCGCGGCCGGGCAGCTTCCCGACACCGCCTATCTCGCCGCCGGCACCAACCTGGTCGACCTGATGAAGGGCGGCGTCACCGCCCCCGCCCGGATCGTCGACATCACCCGGCTGCCGGGTCTCTCCAGCATCGAGCCCCTGCCGGACGGCGGCACCCGGATCGGCGCCCTCGTGCGCAACAGCGACCTCGCCTACGACCCGAGGATCGAAAAAACCTACCCGATGGTGGCCGAGGCCCTGCTGGCCGGCGCCTCGGCGCAGCTGCGCAACGCCGCCACCGTGGGCGGCAACCTGATGCAGCGCACCCGCTGCCCGTTCTTCACCGACGCGGTCTCGCCTTGCAACAAGCGCGAGCCCGGCTCCGGCTGCGCGGCTTTGGGGCACGCCACCCGGATCCACGCCGTCCAGGGCTGGAGCGAGCACTGCATCGCCACCAACCCGTCCGATTTCTGCGTGCCGCTCGCCGCCCTCGACGCGGTGGTCGAGATCGCCGGGCCGGACGGCGCCCGGGAGGTGCCGCTGACCGCGTTCCACACTCTCCCCGGCGACCATCCGGAGCACGAGACGGCGCTGCGCCCGGCCGAGCTGATCACCGCGGTGCGGCTGCCCCCCGAGGCGGCGTCGTTCCAGGGCAACGCCCGCTACCTCAAGGTCCGCGACCGCACCTCCTACGCGTTCGCGGTGGTCTCGGCCGCCGCCGCCCTCACGCTCGACGGCCAAAAGATCGGCCGAGCCCGGCTCGCCTTCGGCGGGCTGGCGCTCAAGCCCTGGCGGGTCGAGGCGGCCGAGGCGGCGCTCGCCGGCCAGGCGCCCTCCCCCGAGGCCTACGCCCGGGCCGCCGCCCTGGCCCTCGACGGCGCCAAGCCCACCGGCGAGGCCAACGCCTTCAAGATCGAACTCGCCCGCCGCGTCGCGGTCCGGGCGCTGACGCTGGCGGCCGCCGGGACGCCCGCGCGGATCCCGGCGCTTCCCGCCTCCCCGTTCGGCATCGTCTGAGGACAGACCGCATGACCGCGACCGCCACACCCCAGACCTCCGCCGCCGGCACCCGCCACGGCTCCAGCATCGGCCAGCCGCTGACCCGGCGGGACGGCCCGCTCAAGGTGACCGGCCAGGCAAGGTTCTCCGCCGACAACCTGCCCCCCGGCACGCTGCACGCGGCGCTCTGCGTCGCCCGGATCGCCAAGGGCCGGGTCACCGGCCTGAACCGGTCCGCTGCCGAGGCCCATCCCGGCGTCGTCGCGGTGATGACCCCGGAGAACGCCCCGAAACTCGCCCAGGACCCGGACGCCAAGGCCGGGCCGTTCATCTTCCGCCTGGACCTGCTGCAGAACGACCGGGTCCGCTACGCCAACCAGCCGATCGCCGTGGTGATCGCCGAGACCCTGGAGGCCGCCACCGAGGGCGCGCGCCTGCTGGCGCCGACCTACGCGAGCGAGACGCCGCGCATCGGCCTCGATTCCGGCGAGGTATTCACCCCGGATTCGGTGGGCGTCGGCGCGGCCCCGTCCGAGAGCGACGGCGACGTCGAGGCGGGCCTGGCATCCGCGTCGCGCACCATCGCGGCCACCTACGAGACCCCGGCCCAGTACCACAACGCCATGGAGCCCCACGCGGCCCTGGCCCAGTGGGACGGCGACCGGCTGACCCTGCACATGCCGACCCAGGGGCTGGCGATCTCGCAAGGCCGGCTCGCCGGGCTGTTCGGGATCAAGCCCGACGACATCCACATCGAGAGCCCCTATCTCGGCGGCGGCTTCGGCTCGAAGGGCGTGCCCTCGGGGCCGCAGGTGCTCGCCTGCATGGCGGCCCGGATGGTCGGGCGGCCGGTCAAGCTGGTGCCGACCCGCTCCCAGATGTACGGCCCGATGGGCCATCGCGGCCCGACCCGGCAGACGCTCCGCCTCGGCACCGACGCGGCCGGCAAGCTCACGGCGCTCGACCACCACATCCTCACCGCCTCCTCGAGCTTCGACGACTTCTTCGAGCCGGCCGGCCGGGCGACCAGCACCCTCTACGCCAGCCCGGCCATCGCGATCCGGCACGAGGCGGTGCGGCTCGACACCGGCACGCCCCTGTTCATGCGTGCCCCGGGCGAGGCCACCGGCAGCGTCGCCCTCGAGAGCGCGCTGGACGAGATGGCGCACGAACTCGGCATGGACCCGCTGGAGTTCCGGCTCGCCAACTACGCCGAGGTCGAGCCGATCACCGGCAAGCCGTTCTCGTCCAAGGCCCTGCGCGCGTGCTACCAGCGCGGCGCCGAGGCGTTCGGCTGGGCCGGACGCCCGCTCCAGCCCCGTCAGACCCGGGACAAGGACGGCTTTTTGGTCGGCATCGGCATGGGCACCGCCACCTTCCCGGCCCTGATCTTCGAAGGCATGGCGCGGGCCGAGATCCGCGCCGACGGCACCGGCACGGTGGAGCTCGGGGCGATCGACATGGGCCAGGGCGCCTGGACCGCGCTCGCCCAGATCGCCGCCGACGGGCTCGGGATCGGCATGGAGGCCCTCACCTTCCGGATGGGGTCGTCCGATCTTCCGAATGCCGGCATCGCGGGCGGCTCCGGCCACACCGCCACGGCCGGCAACGCGATCCACGCCGCCGCCCAGGACGTGATCGCCCAGCTGGCCAAGCTCGCCACCGACGACCCCGCCTCCCCGCTTTACGGCGCCGGCAATGCCGGCGTCGCCGCGGCGGGCGGGCGCCTGACCCGGCAGGACGATTCGAGCCGGAGCGAGTCCTTCGCCGACATCCTCAAGCGGGCCGGGCGGGCCAGCATCGAGGGCCAGGGCAAGGCCGGAGCCGACCCGGCGGCCCAAAAGTCCTACGCGATGCACGCCCACGGGGCGGTCTTCGCCGAGGTGCGGGTCGATCCTGACTTGGGCCAGATCCGGGTCAGCCGGCTGGTCGGCGCCTTCGCAGCCGGCCGGGTGATCAACCCGCGGCTGGTCCAGAGCCAGTATTACGGCGGCATGATCTGGGGCCTGTCCTTCGCCCTGCACGAGCGGGCCGAGATGGACCCGCGCACCGGCCGCTTCCTCAACGACAACCTGGCCGAGTACCACCTGCCGGTGAACGCCGACATCCCGGCCATGGAGGCGATCCTGGTCCACGAGGAGGATTCCGTGGTGAACGCGTTGGGGGTGAAGGGCGTCGGCGAGATCGGCATCACCGGCACGGTGGGCGCCATCGCCAACGCGGTCTGGCACGCCACCGGCGTGCGAGTGCGCGAGATGCCGATCACCCTGGACAAGCTTTTGGGGTGATTCCGGCGGGCGGCACCCCGTAAGGGTCCCGCCCGCGGGGCTATGACGTTCGCCCATCTCTCTTGCTCTGCCACCATTAAGGTGGCATTCGGCGGTTATGGAGAAGCGGCGTCCAACCTACGACCTCCAAGCCATCAAGGTCGCGCTGGGAGCGACAGATACCCTTGCGATGACGACGACGGCGCTCCGCAACGCATTCTCATTGGGGTTCGATCGAGCAGGTGTCGTCGAAACGATCGCTGGGATCGAACGCGACATGTTCTTCAAGTCGATGACGACCCATGCTGATCATCGTGTCTGGCAGGATGTCTATCATGTCCCCGCTCGAGGCCTGACGCTCTACGTGAAATTCCAGGCCGATGTCGTGACCGAGTTCACCGTCATGTCATTCAAGGAGAAATGAGCATGGCTATCGAGACGGCTCTACCGGGAACGATGGTCTCGCCCGAGACTGGAGAGATCCTTCGCCGGGGCGTGCGCCTCTTCACTGTCGCCTACAGGGGACGGACTCGGACCGTCGATCTGCCGGGCTATTATCCAGACGGAGATGGTGCGGGTGTCCATGTCGGACAGGACATGGCGGTGACGGATGCGGCTTTGCGAGCGCTTAAGGAGGAGGTGGAAGGTCTGCCCTCCCCCGCGACGATCCGGCGGGTGCGCAAGAAGTTGCGCCTCTCCCAGCGCGAGGCGGGCAGCCTGCTGAAGGTCGGGGAATCGGCCTTCGACAAATATGAGCGCGGCTTGGTCGAGCCGAGCGGCCCAACCAGCCAGTTGTTGCGCCTCCTCGATCGGCATCCCGAGCTTGCCGAAGAACTTCGTCAGGACGTCGTCTGAGACAGCATATCCCGATCGCGCCACGGTTTGCGGCTTGCTGGCCGTGGAGTCATCATCGGGTGCTCCCACCCGGCAAGGTCACAGAAGTATCGTAGCCGGCAAACCTGGATAGGGTGCCGATCATGATGACACAGATCGTAACGGAATGCCTGACAGGCCTGTTCCGCACGATCTTGTTGCCGGTCGCTGGGGCGCTGACCGTCGTTGCCATGATCCTTGCCCCCTGATTCAGACGCCGCGCGCGACGCGATCCTGAACGCCCTCACAATCACCGCAGCGGGGATCGCGGCTGAGGGTGCCGTGCTCGGCTCGGCCGTTGCGCTCCGCTGGCTCGACGCCCGGCGCACCGCGATCTGAGGACGGCAGGCGCAGCCGCTCGGCTGTGCCTCTTCCCTCCCCCGCTCAGGCCGCGATCGGCTCCGACCCGGCCAAGCGTGCCGAAGTCGGGGAAGACCGTCTGCGCGGCGCCGGTCACCTCGAACGGCTGACCGGCCGGAGATAGGCATTCCCCGCCGTCCACCACTGGATGCGGCGGGCGTTGGCGGCGAGAGCATCGTTCCGGTTCCGATTCTTGAAACGATGCTCGTGTTGCCGGGGCGCATGCGCGTGTCGGGTCGCCGAGCGGGGACAGGATTGCGCAGCGGGGGACATGCCGTCGGACAGCGCGAACGAACCCGACATGGCGGCCCATACCGGGACGGATGATCCACAGGAGCCGGCCAGGCTGGCCTCACATAAAAATCAGACAAATGATCCGGTCTGACACGGCCCGTCGGCGATCGTCGGCGCTGACGCAGGTGACAGCACGGGCGCGTCCGGCTATCCAACCTTCCGCGCATATGTCATACATATGCCGACCGATCGTCCTGAAGAGGCGGCGGCTGCATTCGAACGGGGGGACGTCGATGAGAGGCACCATTTCCATCAAGGCCATGATCGCGGGCGCGATGCTGGCGTGGGCCGGCGGGGCCCAGGCCGCCTCGCTGACCGTCGGGTTCTCGCAGATCGGTTCCGAATCCGGCTGGCGCGCCGCCGAGACGACGGTGACCAAGGACGAGGCCAAGAAGCGCGGCATCACGGTCAAGATCGCCGACGCGCAGCAGAAGCAGGAGAACCAGATCAAGGCGATCCGGTCCTTCGTGGCGCAGGGGGTCGACGCGATCCTGCTCGCCCCCGTGGTCGCCACCGGCTGGGATTCCGTGCTCAAGGAAGCCCGCGACGCGAAGATCCCGGTGATCCTGCTCGACCGCGACATCGATCCCGCCGGCAAGGACCTCTACCTGACCGCCGTCACCTCCGACAGCGTCGAGGAGGGCCGGGTCGCCGGCGCGTGGCTGGCCAAGACGGTCGGCGAGAAGCCCTGCAACGTGGTCGAACTCCAGGGCACGGTCGGCGCCAGCGTCGCCACCAACCGCAAGAAGGGCTTTGACGCCGCCCTCGCGCCCCACGCCAACCTGAAGCTCGTGCGCAGCCAGACCGGCGACTTCACCCGGGCCAAGGGCAAGGAGGTGATGGAGAGCTTCATCAAGGCCGAGGGCGGCCGCTCGATCTGCGCGGTCTACGCCCACAACGACGACATGATGGTCGGCGCCATCCAGGCGATGAAGGAGGCCGGCTTGAAGCCCGGCAAGGAGATCCTGACGGTCTCGATCGACGCGGTCCCCGACATCTTCAAGGCGATCGCCGCGGGCGAGGCCAACGCCACCGTGGAGCTCACCCCCGACATGGCCGGCCCCGCCTTCGACGTGCTGAAAGCCTACAAGGAGAAGGGCACCGTCCCGCCCAAGTGGATCCAGACCGAGTCGAAGCTCTACACGGCCGCGGACGACCCGATGAAGGTCTACAACAGCAAGAAGAACCTCGGCTACTGACGCGACCCCGACCGCTGCGATCGCATCGTGCCCGATTCCGTCCTGCTCAGCGTCCGCGGGCTCTCGAAGAGCTTCGCCGGGCACCAGGCCCTCGCAGGGGTCGACTTCACCTTGCGCCGGGGAGAGATCCACGCCCTCCTCGGCGAGAACGGCGCCGGCAAGTCCACCTTCATCAAGACGCTCACCGGCGTCGTCCGGCGCGATGCCGGCGAGGTCTGGCTCGACGGCGCGCCGATTGCCCCGCGCTCGGCGGAAGCCGCGTCCCGGGCCGGCATCGCCACGGTCTACCAGGAGGTCGGCCTGCTGCCGAACCTCACCGTGGCGCAGAACCTGTTCCTGGGCCGCGAGCCGACCCGGTTCGGCCTCGTGCGCACTCGCGAGATGCGCCGGCGCGCTACCGCGCTGCTCGCGGATTTCGGCCTGTCGATCGATGTCGGCGCGCCGCTCGGCCGCTATCCGGTGGCGGTGCAGCACCTCGTGGCGATCGCCCGGGCGGTGGATCTCTCGGCCCGGGCCCTGATCCTCGACGAGCCGACCGCGAGCCTCGACACCCACGAGGTCACGGTGCTGTTCGGCGTGATGCGCCGCCTCGCCGAGCGGGGGATCGGCATCGTCTTCGTGACCCACTTCCTGGAGCAGGTCTACGCGATCACCGACCGCATCACGGTCCTGCGCAACGGCCGGCTGGTGACGGAGCGCGAGACCGCGCGCTTCCCGCGCCTCGAGCTCGTGCACACGATGCTGGGCCACGACCTCGCCGAGACCGAGGCGCGGGCGGAGCCGGCGGACCGGTCGTCACAGAAAAAATCCGGCACGCCGGTCCTGCAGGCCGAGGGGCTCGGCAAGGCCGGCTACCTCCAGCCCATCGACCTCACGGTGGGCAGCGGCGAGGTGGTCGGCCTCGCGGGCCTCCTCGGCTCCGGGCGGACGGAGACCGCCCGCCTGCTGTTCGGCGCCGAGCGGGCCGATCGCGGACGCATCCTGCTCGACGGCGAGCCGGTCCGGATCGCCGGACCCCGGGACGCCCTGCGCCACCGGTTCGGCTACTGCCCGGAGGAGCGCAAGACCGAGGGCATCGTCGCCGACCTGACGGTGCGGGAGAACATCGTGCTGGCCCTGCAGGCCCGGCGCGGCCCGTTCCGGCCCCTGGGCCGTGCGGCCCAGGACAAGATCGCCCGCGCCTTCATCGCGATGCTCGACATCCGGCCGCCCGATCCGGAACGGCCGATCGGGCTCCTGTCCGGTGGCAACCAGCAGAAGGCGCTGCTGGCGCGCTGGCTCGCCACCGAGCCGCGCCTGCTGATCCTCGACGAGCCGACCCGGGGCATCGATGTCGGGGCCCATGCGGAGATCATCCGGCTGATCCGCCGGCTTTGCGACGAGGGGCTCGCCCTCCTGGTGATCTCCTCGGAACTGGAAGAAATCGTGACCTATTCCGACCGGGTGATCGTGATGCGCGACCGGGCCCAGGTGGCCGAACTCGCCGGCAGCGCGGTCGACCTCACCGCCATCCTCCGGGCGATCGCCGCCGAGGCGGCATCCGCACCGGTTTTGGAACCCGCCTGATGCGCGCCCTTCGCTCCGGAGCGCCCCAGCTCCTCGCCTTCGCGGCCGTGCTCCTGGCCGACCGCCTCGCCTCGCCGCAATTCCTCGCGGTGCATCTCCAGGACGGGCGCCTGTTCGGCAGCCTGATCGACGTGTTCAACCGCGGCGCGCCGGTGGCGCTGCTGTCGCTCGGCATGGTGCTGGTGGTCGCCACCGGCGGCATCGACCTGTCGGTGGGCGCCGTGATGGCGATCGCCGGGGCGGTCGCGGCGAGCCTGGCCGACAGCTACCCCCTGCCGGTGGTGCTCGCCGCCGCCCTCGGTACCGGGCTCGCCTGCGGCCTGTGGAACGGGTTCCTGGTGGCGAGCCTGCGGATCCAGCCGATCGTCGCCACCCTGATCCTGATGGTCGCCGGCCGGGGCATCGCCCAGCTGATCACCGAGGGGCGCATCGTCACCTTCGCGTCCTCCGAGCTGGCCTTCCTGGGCGGCGGCGCGCTGTTCGGCGTGCCGATGCCGGTGGTGCTGGTCCTCGCCATGCTGCTCCTGACGCTGGCTTTGGTGCGCGGCTCGGCGCTCGGCCTGATGATCGAGGCCACCGGCGGCAACGCCCGCGCCAGCGCGCTCGCCGGCATCGACACCCGGTCGGTGACGGTGGCGGTCTACGCCTGGAGCGGCCTCTGCGCGGCGCTGGCCGGCGTGGTCGCGGCGGCCGACATCCTGGGGGCGGATGCCAACAATGCCGGGCTGTGGCTGGAGCTCGACGCGATCCTGGCCGTGGTGGTGGCCGGCTCGTCGCTCCTCGGTGGGCGGTTCAGCCTGTGGCTGGCGGTGCTCGGGGCCTTCATCATCCAGGCGATGAACACCGGCATCCTGCTCTCCGGCCTGCCGCCGGAACTGAACCTCGTGGTCAAGGCCGCGGTGGTGCTGGCGGTGCTCCTCGTCCAGTCGCCCCGCCTGTCGGGCCTCACCCTGCTGCTGCGGAAGCCGTGATGAGCCGCAACCTCCCGGTCCTGGTCGCCGCGCTCCTGTTCGCGGCCGGCTACGTCCTCTGCGCGACCCAGTTCCCCGCCTTCCTGACCACCCGGGTCGTCGGCAACCTGCTCACCGACAGCGCCTTCCTGGGCATCGTCGCGGTCGGCACGACCTTCGTGATCATCTCGGGCGGCATCGACCTCTCGGTCGGCTCGGTGGTCGGCTTCACCACGGTGTTCCTGGCGCTCGCCATCGACCGCTGGGGGATCCCGCCGCTCGCCGCCTTCGGGATCGTGCTCGGGGCCGCCGCCCTGTTCGGCGCCGCGATGGGCGCGCTGATCCACGTCTTCGAGATGCCGCCCTTCATCGTGACCCTGGCCGGCATGTTCCTGGCCCGGGGCGCCGGCTTCCTGCTCTCCACCGAGTCGGTGCCGATCAACGCGCCGCTCTACAGCGCGGTCGCCGACCTGTCGGTGAGCCTGCCCGGCGGCGGGCGGCTGACCCTGACGGCCTGCGTGATGCTCGCCGTGTTCCTAGTGGGCGGGGTGCTGCTCCACGCCACGCGCTTCGGCGCCACCGTCTACGCGCTGGGCGGCAGCCGCCACACCACCGGGCTGATGGGCGTGCGGGTCGGGCGCAACACCATCGCGATCTACGCCCTGTCGAGCCTGCTCGCGGCGCTCGCCGGCATCGTGTTCTCCCTCGACACCGCCTCGGGCACCCCGCTCTCGGCGGTGGGCGTCGAGCTCGACGCCATCGCGGCGGTGGTGATCGGCGGCACGCTGCTCACCGGCGGCCAGGGCGGCATCCTGGGCACGTTCCTCGGCGTCATGATCGGCGGCCTGATCCAGACGGCCATCACCTTCGACGGCACCCTGTCGAGCTGGTGGACCAAGATCGCCACCGGCCTGCTGCTCTTCGCCTTCATCGCCCTGCAGCAGGGCTCGGTAGCCCTCGCCGGGCGCCCCGGCCGGGCCGCCCGCCCCCGCCCGGAACAGCCGGTCGGCCGGCCGGTCGAAGCC
>NZ_VRVG01000126.1:0-16727 GCF_008040085.1 Methylobacterium sp. WL7
CCCTTTGCGGGGGCCACCCTCCCCCGCAAAGGGGGGAGGGAGAGCCGCGGTGTCTCCCGTGTGTTCTGCCGACCCGATATGTGAATCCGCACGCTCGTACGGGAGAGGAGAGCAGCGCTTTTCACCAGCGACGATTAGGCCGCCCAGACCCGCCGGTACAGCGCCTGGATCTCCTCCGCGCTCGGCTCGAGCGGGTTGTTGGCGGGGGAGCCGGAGGCGAGCGCCTGCGCGGCCATGGTCGGGATCAGGGCCTCCCAGCGGGCCGGGTCGATCCCGTATTCCCGGGGGCCGGGCACGTCGAGGTCGTCGTTGAGGGCTTCGAGTTCCGCCACCAGGGCGTTGACGGCGGCCCGGTCGTCGCCGTCGAGGCCGGGGATCCCCATGGCCCGGGCGCAGGCGGCGTAGCGCGCCACCGCGGCGGGGGCCGAGAAGGCGGTCACCACCGGCAGCAGCATCGCGTTCGAGAGCCCGTGGGCCACGTGGAAATGCGCGCCGATCGGCCGGCTCATGCCGTGGACCAGCGCCACCGACGCGTTCGAGAAGGCGATGCCGGCCTGGGTCGCGCCGAGCATCATCGCCTCCCGGGCCGCGCGGTCGCTGGGGTCGGTCCAGACCCGGCGCAGGTTCGGCGCGATCAGGCGCATCGCCTGGAGCGCGAGCCCGTCCGAGAACAGGTTGGACTTGCGCGAGACGTAGGCCTCGATGGCGTGGGTCAGCGCATCGATGCCGGTGTCGGCGGAGAGGCGCTTCGGCTTGGTCAGGGTCAGTTCGTAGTCGACCAGCGCGGCCACCGGCAGGTAGGCCAGCCCGATGCAGAGCATCTTCTCGTCCGAGGTCTCGTCGGTGACGATGGTGAAGCGGGTCGCCTCCGAGCCGGTGCCGGCCGTGGTGGGGATCGCCACGATCGGCAGGCCGGGCTCGTCCTGCAGGCGGGGCGCCTTGTAGTCGCGCATGTGGCCGCCGTGGCGGGCAAGCACCGCCACCGCCTTGGCGGTGTCCATCGGGCTGCCGCCGCCGAAGCCGACCACGCAGTCGAAGTCGCCGGCCTGGAGCGCCGCGAGCGCCGCCTCCACGGAGGCCACGGTCGGGTCCGGCACGGTCTCGGAGAAGATCGTTCCGCGGGCCCCCGCGCTGGCGAGCCGTTCGAGCAGCGTGTCGGTGCGGCCGCTGCTGACCAGGTAGGGGTCGGTGACCACGAAGGGGCGCGACAGGCCGAGCTGGCCCAGGATCTCCGGCAGCAGCCGCGAGGCGCCGGCGCCGATGCGCATCAGCCGCGGCAGGGCGATCGAGGCAACCATTTTTTGATCCTTCGCTCTGAGCCGGTTCGGGCCTTCAGCAACTGTCGATCTTAGGACTTGGGCCGCCGCCGCGAAACCGCCGGCGCTTACACGGACGGCCCGGCGAACAGCGCGCCCGCCGCCTCGACCTCGCCGGCGATGAAGCCCGCCACCGCCCGGATATGGGCCGCCTTCCGGTGGTCCTCGTGGATGTGCATGTGGAACGAGCGCGTCAGCGACACCGCCCCGGGCAGGACCGGCGCCAGCCCGGGATGGGCCGCCGCGATGAAGGCCGGCAGGATGCACAGCCCGGCGCCGTTCAGCGTCGCGTGGACCTGGGCGAGCAGGTTGGTCGAGCGCAGCCGCGCCGAGACGGCCGGTTCGAGCGCGCCGAGATAGTTCAGCTCGCGCGCGAACAGCATGTCCTCGATATAGCCGACGAACGGATGCGCCGTGAGGTCCGGGACGCCGGCGATCGCGGGCGCCGCAGCGAGGTAGGCCTCGGATCCGTAGACGAGCAGCCGGTAATCGGTGAGCCGGCGCGCCACCACCCGGGCCTGCTGCGGGGTGGACAGCCCGATGACGATGTCGGCCTCGCGCTTCGACAGGCTGAAGATCCGCGCGGTCGCCATGATCTCGACCTCCAGCCCCGGATGGCGCTCGGTCAGCCGGTGCATCCGCGAGGCCAGGAACACGCTGCCGAACCCGTCCGGGGCTCCGATCCGTACGGTGCCGGAGACGGATTGCGCACCGGCCTCCGTGGCGGCGCTGGCGGACAGGAAGGCGCTCTCCATGGCCTCGGCCACGGTCATCAGGTTGGCGCCGTCCTCGGTGAGCGCGTAGCCGACGTTGCTGCGGTGGAACAGGCGCGCGCCCAGCCCTTCCTCCAGGGCGCGGATGCGGCGCCCCACGGTGGTGTGCTCGGTGCCGGTCCGGGTCGCGGCGGCGCTCAGGGTGCCGGTGCGCGCCACCGCCAGGAAGAAACGCAGGTCGTCCCAGTTGCGTCCGGCCCGGCTCATGGTCGCAAACCCGCTGTGCATCGATGCACAACGGATGTAAGCGCATCCGGCTTTATCGTTCAAGCGATCCTGCTAGGCTGCGCCAAAACCAAACCCAACACGACATCAGGGAGGCGCGCATGCGCAAGATCGGGCACTTCATCGGCGGCCGTACCGTGGGCGGCGAGAGCGGGCGCTTCGCCGACGTGTTCCACCCCTCGACCGGGGAGGTCCAGGCCCAGGTCGCGCTGGCCAGCAAGGACGAGATGCGGGCCGCGGTGGAGAACGCCGCGGCGGCTCAGCCGGCCTGGGCGGCCACCAACCCGCAGAAGCGCGCCCGGGTGATGATGCGCTTCCTCGAACTGATCCGCGGCGAGATGGACAGCCTGGCCGAGCTGCTGGCCTCCGAGCACGGCAAGACCGTGCCGGACGCCAAGGGCGACATCCAGCGCGGCGTCGAGGTGGTCGAGTTCGCCTGCGGCATCCCGCACCTGCTCAAGGGCGAGTACACCGAGGGCGCCGGCCCCGGCATCGACGTCTACTCCCTGCGCCAGCCGCTGGGCGTCGTCGCCGGCATCACGCCGTTCAACTTCCCGGCGATGATCCCGCTGTGGAAATGCGCCCCCGCTATCGCGTGCGGCAACGCCTTCATCCTGAAGCCGTCCGAGCGCGACCCGAGCGTGCCGCTGCGCATCGCCGAGATCTTCCTGGAGGCCGGCCTGCCGCCCGGGATCCTCAACGTCGTCAACGGCGACAAGGAAGCGGTCGACGCGATCCTCGACGACGAGGACATCAAGGCGGTGGGCTTCGTCGGCTCCTCGCAGATCGCCGAGTACATCTACGTGCGCTCCGCCCAGACGGGGAAGCGCGCCCAGTGCTTCGGCGGCGCCAAGAACCACATGATCATCATGCCGGACGCCGATATGGGCCAGGTGGTCGATGCGCTGATCGGCGCCGGCTACGGCTCGGCCGGCGAGCGCTGCATGGCGATCTCGGTGGCGGTGCCGGTGGGCGAGGCCACCGCCGACCGCCTGATGGAAAAGCTGATCCCGCGGGTCGAGTCGCTCAAGATCGGCCCGTCGCATGACGGCTCGGCCGATTACGGGCCGATGGTCACCGCCGAGGCGGTCCGGAAGGTCGCGGGCTACATCGACCAGGGCGTCGCCGAGGGTGCGCATCTCGCCGTCGACGGCCGCGGCTTCAAGCTCCAGGGTTACGAGAACGGCTTCTACATGGGCGGCTCGCTGTTCGACCGCGTGACCCCCGACATGACCATCTACAAGGAAGAGATCTTCGGGCCCGTCCTCTCGGTTGTGCGGGCGCAGAACTACGAGGAGGCGCTGGCGCTGCCCTCGACGCACCAGTACGGCAACGGCGTCGCGATCTTCACCCAGGACGGCGACGCGGCGCGCGACTTCACCGCCCGGGTGAACGTCGGCATGGTCGGCATCAACGTGCCGATCCCGGTCCCGATCGCCTACCACACCTTCGGCGGCTGGAAGCGCTCGGGCTTCGGCGACCTGAACCAGCACGGGCCGGACGCGATCCGGTTCTACACCAAGACCAAGACCGTCACGCAGCGCTGGCCGAGCGGCATCAAGAGCGGGGCGGAGTTCTCCATCCCGACGATGCGGTAGGGCCGAGCGTCCTGGCGGAAGAAGGAGCCGCGCGGCTCTATGGCTAGCGCGGGTCCCCTCTCCCGAGCGGGAGAGGGACAGGGTGAGGGATGCGCCCTGTCCGGAAAGACCTGATCCCTCACCCCAACCCTCTCCCGAACGGGAGAGGGGGCACGTTGCGCCTGACGGCAGCCGGTGTGCGACCATCGTGGCCCGCGCGGATGAGGAATCTGCGCTGGCTCGGCGATGAACTTGGAGGAAGTGCCCATGAGTTTCGGGCTCGATGAGGACCGGACCGCGATCCGCGACATGGCGCTCGGCTTCGCGGCCGAGCATATCGCGCCGCACGCCCTCGACTGGGACCGGGACAAGACGTTTCCGGTCGAGACCCTGAGGGCCGCCGCGGCGCTCGGCATGGCCGGCATCTATGTCCGCGAGGATGTCGGCGGCTCCGGCCTGTCGCGGCTCGACGCCGCCCTGATCTTCGAGGCGCTGAGCACCGGCTGCCCGACCGTGGCGGCGTTCCTGTCGATCCACAACATGTGCGCCTGGATGATCGACGCCTACGGCGACGCGGACCAGCGCCAGCGCTGGATCCCGGGCCTGATGGGCATGGAGACGATCGCCAGCTACTGCCTGACCGAGCCGGGCTCGGGCTCGGACGCGGCGGCGCTGCGCACCCGTGCCGAGCGGGACGGCGACGAGTACGTGCTGACCGGCGAGAAGCAGTTCATCTCGGGCGCCGGCGTCAGCGACCTCTACGTCTGCATGGTCCGCACCGGCGAGGCGGGGCCGAAGGGCATCTCGGCGATCGTGGTCGAGAAGGGGACACCCGGTCTCTCCTTCGGCGCGGAAGAGCGCAAGATGGGCTGGAACGCCCAGCCGACCCGGGCCGTGCGGTTCGACGGCTGCCGGGTCCCGGTGGCCAACCGCCTGGGCGCGGAGGGCCAGGGCTTCCGCATCGCCATGAGCGGCCTCGACGGCGGCCGGCTCAACATCGCGGCTTGCGCGCTGGGCGGCGCCCAGTCGGCCCTCGACAAGAGCCTGGCCTACATGGCCGACCGGCGCGCCTTCGGGGCGAAGCTCACGGACTTCCAGGCGCTCCAGTTCCGGCTGGCCGACATGGCCACGTCGCTGGAGGTGTCGCGCACCTTCCTGCGCCACGCCGCCGCGGCGCTCGACGCCAAGGATCCGGCCGCCACGCAGCTCTGCGCCATGGCCAAGCGCCACGTGACCGATGCCGCCTTCGAGGTCGCCAACCAGGCCCTGCAGCTCCATGGCGGCTACGGCTATCTGGCCGAGTATGGGGTGGAAAAAATCGTCCGCGACCTGCGGGTGCACCAGATCCTCGAAGGCACCAACGAGATCATGCGGGTGATCATCGCCCGCGCGCTGACCGGGGGACGCTGATGAGCGATGTGATCGTCGAGCGCGTCGGCGCGCTGGGGCGCCTGCGCCTCGACCGGCCGAAGGCCCTGAACGCCCTGACCCACGGCATGGTCCTGGCGATCGACGCCGCCCTGAACCAGTTCTCCGCCGATCCCGGCATCGCCGCAGTGCTGCTCACCGGCGAGGGCGAGCGCGGCCTGTGCGCGGGCGGCGACCTGCGCGGCCTCTACGACAACGCCGGCACCGCCTTCGCCGAAGCCTTCTGGCGGGACGAGTACCGGCTGGATTCCCGCATCGCGGCTTACGAAAAGCCGTTCGTGGCGGTGATGGACGGCATCACCATGGGCGGCGGCGTCGGGCTCGCGGGGCATGCCGCGCACCGGGTCGTCACCGAGCGCTCGCGCGTGGCCATGCCGGAGACCGGCATCGGCTACCTGCCGGATGTCGGCGGCACCTGGCTGCTGCCGCGGGCGCCCGGACAGGTCGGCACCTATCTCGGCCTGACCGGCGAGCCGGTCGGCGCCGCCGACGCGATGTTTTGCGGGCTCGCCGACCTGCTGGTGCCCGTGCAGGCGCTGCCCGACCTGATCGACGCGCTGTCGGCGCTGCAGCCCGATGCCGGCGACGCGGGCGTGCGCGACGTGCTCGGCCGGCTGGCGCGCGACCCCGGCGAGCCGCCCCTGGCGCAGCATCGCGCGCTCATCGACCGGTGCTTCGCCTTCGACATGGTCGACGAGATCCTGTCGGCCCTCGAGGCGGACGGCTCCGATTTCGCGGCGGCGACCCGCAAGACCCTGCTGACCAAGTCCCCGTCGAGCCTGGTCCTGACACTGTGCCTGCTGCGCCTCGGCCGGCGCTCGCCCAACCTCGAAGCCTGCCTGGAGCGCGAGTTCCACGCCTCGCTGGCGCTGCTGGAGGAGGGCGATTTCCGCGAGGGCATCCGCGCCGCGGTGATCGACAAGGACAAGTCTCCGCGCTGGAACCCGCCGCGCCTCGACGCGGTCGACCCGGCCCGGATCGCCCGCTGGCTGGAGACGCGGGCGGACCCGGTTTTTCCGGACTCGCGCACGGGGCCGGTGTGATGTGAGGCCGCCTCTCCCAGCCCCGCAGGGAATCGGCGACACCGGATCTTCTTAGGAGCGCAGGTCCCCTCTCCCGTGCGGGAGAGGGATAGGGTGAGGGACCAGGTTTTTCCGGAGAGGGCGTGTCCCTCACCCCAACCCTCTCCCGCACGGGAGAGGGGGGCACGTTGTGCCCGTCATGGACCGATACGGCATGCCGGCGGGGTGAATGGAGCATTGGACGAAGCAGGGAGGGGTATGATGGCACAGACCATCGGGTTCATCGGTCTCGGCAACATGGGCGGCCCCATGGCGGCCAACCTCGTGAAGGCGGGGCACACGGTGCGCGGGTTCGACCTCGCGCCGGCCTCCCTGGAGGCGGCTCGGGCCGCGGGGATCGCGGTGGCGGGCTCGGCCCTGGAGGCGGCCGAGGGCGCCGAGGTGGTGGTCACCATGCTGCCCGCCGGGCGTCACGTGGTCGAGGTCTGGACCCAGCTCGCCGACGCCCTGCCGGCCGGCACCCTGCTGATCGATTCCTCGACCGTGGACGTCGAGAGTTCGCGCAAGGCCCACGGCCTCGCCGAGGCGCGCGGCTGCCTGTCCGTGGATGCGCCGGTCTCCGGCGGCACCGGGGGCGCCAAGGCCGGGACGCTGACCTTCATGGCCGGGGGCGCCGAGGCGGCCTTCGCGAAGGCTGAGCCCCTGCTGAAGGCCATGGGCAAGAACGTGTTCCATTGCGGCGCGCCCGGCGCCGGGCAGGCGGCCAAGATCTGCAACAACATGATCCTCGGGATCTCGATGATCGGCGTCAGCGAGGCCTTCGCGCTGGGCGAGAAGCTCGGGCTGTCGCATCAGGCGCTCTACGACGTCGCCTCGGTCTCCTCCGGCCAGTGCTGGTCGCTGACCACCTATTGCCCGGTCCCGGGCCCGGTGCCGACCTCGCCGGCCAATGCCGGCTACAAGCCGGGCTTCGCCGCCGCGCTGATGCTCAAGGATCTCCGGCTGGCGCAGGCCGCCGCCCTCGCGTCGGGGGCCGCGACCCCGCTGGGGGCCGAGGCCGCACAGATCTACGGGCTGTTCGAGGGCCTGGGCCACGGGGGAGAGGACTTTTCCGCGATCATCCGTATGCTTCGCGGATCGGGGAGTGAGTCGTGATGGACGCGTACGAGACGATCCTGACGGAGACGCGCGGGCGGGTCCTGCTCATCACCCTCAACCGCCCGAAGGCGCTCAACGCCATCAACGCGCAGCTCACCCGTGAGGTGATCCGGGCCGCGACCGAGGCGGATGCCGATCCGGGCGTCGGCTGCATCGTCATCACCGGATCGGCCAAGGCCTTCGCGGCGGGCGCCGACATCAAGGAGATGCAGCACGCGACCTACGCCGAGATGTATGCGCAGGACCGCTTCGCCGACTGGGAGCGGTTCACGTCCGTGCGCACGCCGATCGTCGCCGCGGTGGCGGGCTACGCGCTCGGCGGCGGCTGCGAACTCGCCATGATGTGCGACTTCATCCTGGCCGCCGACACGGCGCAGTTCGGCCAGCCCGAGATCAAGCTCGGCGTCATGCCGGGGATCGGCGGCAGCCAGCGGCTCACGCGGTTCGTCGGCAAGTCGAAGGCCATGGAGATGTGCCTGACCGGCCGGATGATGGATGCCGTCGAGGCCGAGCGCGCCGGCCTGGTCTCGCGGGTGGTCCCGGCGGACCAGCTGCTCGACGAGGCGCTGAAGGCGGCCGAGACCATCGCGTCCATGTCGCTGCCGATCGCGATGATGACCAAGGAGGCGGTCAACCGCTCGTACGAGACCACGCTGACCGAGGGCGTGCGCTTCGAGCGCCGGGTCTTCCACGCGATGTTCGCCACCCAGGACCAGAAGGAGGGCATGGCCGCCTTCGTGGAGAAGCGGCCGGCCCGGTTCGAGAACACCTGAGCGAGGATGGGCGATGGACGTCCTGGACCGCGATAGCGAAGCGCGCTTCGAGATGGCGTTCCCACGCGCGATCGTCGCCCAGAAGGCGCGCGGGCGCGAGGAGACCATCAACGAGCATCTCGTGAAGCTGTTGGCCTTCGACGTGGCTCCGGAGACCCGGGCGGTCTGGCGCAAGGAGCTGGTCCGGCACTTCCGGTTCCTGGCGGCGCTGCGGGTCAAGCCCGGCGCGAGCCTCGTCCCGGCGCGGGACTGGTGGACCTGGCTCTATGCCGACCCGTTCGAGAACAACGAGACCGGCTACACGGCCGGCCTGATCGGGCTCAACGCCGACGACTTTCCCCGCAACGGCCGCGCGGTGGAGGCGATCGCCGAGGAGATCCGCCATTTCCACGCCGGCATGGTGCAGCGCCTCGCGCGCGGCCAGGCCGGCGTGGACCTGATTCCCGCCTGAGGGCGGGATGCGGCCGGATCTGCCGGCCGAACAAGAACGACGGGGGGAACGACCATGCCCAGCTTCCGGGAGGCCCGCGATCTGCTGCTGGCCCATCGCACCGACTACGCGGCGGCGGTTTCGGCCTTCGCCTGGCCGGACCCGGTGCCGTTCAACTGGGCGCTCGACTGGTTCGACGCCGAGCTCGCAGCCCCCGAGAGCCGCGACCGCACCGCGCTCCAGATCGTCGAGGCCGCCGGCGGCGCCGAGCAGAGCCTGACCTTCGGGCAGATGGCGCGCCGGTCCAACCAGGTCGCCAACCACCTGCGCGGGCTCGGGCTGAAGCGCGGCGACCACCTGCTCCTGCTGCTCGGCAACGTCCCGGCCCTGTGGGAGACTATGCTGGCCGCGATGAAGCTCGGGGCCGTAGTCATCCCGGCCACCACCCTGCTCACGGCGGACGAGCTCGCCGACCGCCTGGCCCGCGGCCGGCCCCGGGCGATCGTGGCCGGGCCGGAGCAGCTCGGGCGCTTCGCCGGGCTGGAGACCGGCGAGGCGATCCGCATCGTCACCGGCGCGGCCACGGCGGGCTGGAGCGCCTTCGACGACGCGTCCGGCGCGCCCGAGACCTTCACGCCCGACGGGCCGACCGCGGCCGACGACCCGCTGCTGCTCTACTTCACCTCCGGCACCACCGCGAAGCCGAAGCTGGTCCGCCACAGCCACCGCTCCTATCCGGTCGGGGCGCTCTCGACGATGTATTGGCTCGGGCTGCAGCCCGGGGACGTGCATTGCAACGTGTCCTCGCCCGGCTGGGCCAAGCACGCCTGGTCGTCGTTCTTCGCACCCTGGAATGCCGGCGCGACCATCCTGGTGATCAACCAGGCCCCGTTCAACGCCTCCGCCCTGCTCGCGCAGCTCGAGCGCACCGGCGCCACCACGCTCTGCGCGCCGCCCACCGTCTGGCGGATGATCATCCAGGAGGACCTGACCGGCCGGACGCTGGCTTTGCGCGAGGTCTGCGCCGCCGGCGAGCCGCTGAACCCCGAGGTGATCGAGCGGGTGAAGGACGCCTGGGGCGTCACGATCCGCGACGGCTACGGCCAGACCGAGACCACGGCCCTGATGGCCAACACCCCCGGCCAGCCGGTGGTGCCGGGGGCCCTCGGCCGGCCGCTGCCCGGCTATCGCGTGCGCGTGCTCGACGCCGACGGCGCGCCGGCCAGCGAGGGCGAGGTCTGCCTCGAACTCGGCGCCCACCGCCCCGCCGGCCTGATGCAGGGCTACGACGACGGCGCCGGCCATCTATCGGGGGCCGAAGGCGCGCTCTACCGCACCGGCGACGTCGCCTTCGTGGACGACCAGGGCTGCTACACGTTCGTGGGCCGCGCCGACGACGTGTTCAAGTCGTCGGGTTACCGCATCAGCCCGTTCGAGCTGGAGAGCGTGCTGATCGAGCATCCGGCGGTGGCCGAGGCCGCGGTGGTGCCGATCCCCGATCCGATGCGCCACACCATCCCGAAGGCCTACGTCTCGCTGGTGGCCGGCGCCTCGGCCGGCCCCGAGACGGCGCTCGACATCTTCCGCTTCACCAATGCCCGGCTGGCGACGTTCAAGCGCCTGCGCGGTCTCGAGTTCGTCACCGAGCTGCCCAAGACCATCTCGGGCAAGATCCGCCGGGTCCAGCTGCGCCGCCTGGAGCATGACGGCGTCACCGAGGATCCGCACCGGGGCCGGGCCTACACGCAGGCGGATTTTCCCGAGCTGAAGGGCGAGACGGAACGCAAGCTCGACCAGACGGCGGGGTGATGGCGATCGCCGATCCAGGGCGCCTCTTGTCGGATCGGCGACCGCCCCTGGGGCGCGCGCGCGCCTTGCCGCCGTGCTGCGGTGCCCTCAGATTATCGGAACCGGAACGCTGGGGAATCGGGGTCGATGGCTGATACGTCCGCTCCCGGCTCGCTGGATCTTGCCGAGCAGGTCACGCGGGTGCTGCGCGCGATCGAAGAGTCGCAAACATTCGTGGCCGAGCAGAAGAAGCTGATGGCCGAAGCGGCCAAGCTCGAGCGCGACCGCGCTCTCGCCCCGTGGCAGATCGCACTCGCTGGAATGGCAGCCGGTGCTGCCTTCTTCGGGGCGGGTGCTGCCTTCGTGAAGCTGATCGGCCCCTGACGGAACGGTCAAGGTTTCCGCTTTCGCAATCCGATGACGCGCATTCGCGGCGCTTCCCAAGTCCCCCGTCGACGTTGTCCCGCTAGAGCCCGCCGCGGCGGCCGAATCGATAAAATTGCGCGGATCCGCTTCAGCGCCGCGGAGGCTCTGCGGCGCAATCCTGTCCTCAACAACGAGGACGGGTTCGATGGGCGCGGGGCTTCTCAAGACGGTTCGGGTGACGCTCGCCGGCGCGCTGGTGCTGCTCGGGCTCGCGGCCACCGCAGGGGCCCAGACCCTGGCGAGCCTCCCGGTGGAGACCGGCGCGAAGGTGCTCAGCGACGCGCGGCCGATCGCGGCCTGGGTGACGTTCTGCCAGTCCTACGCGGCGGAATGCGCCGTGGATCGCAGCGAGCCGGCGCGCATCACCCTGACACCGGCGGTCTGGGCCACCATCGTCTCGATCAACCGCCGGGTGAACAAGTCGGTCGAGCCGATGACCGACATGGATCATCTCCACGTCGCCGACCGCTGGGACCTGGCCGAGGACGGCATCGGCGACTGCGAGGACTTCCAGCTGCTGAAGCGCCACCTGCTGGCGGAGGCCGGGCTGCCCCGCCGGGCGATGCGCATGACCGTGGTGATCGACGAGAAGGGCGAGGGCCACGCCGTGCTGACCCTGATCACCGACCGCGGCGACCTGATCCTCGACAACAAGACCAGCGTGATCGAGGCCTGGCACAAGACCGGCTACGTGTTCATCAAGCGCGAGAGCCAGGACGCCACCGCGTGGGTTTCGCTCGGCGGCGTCACCTCGCCGGTCACCACCGCCAACCGCTGACCCGGATTTCGAAGGCCAACCGGTCGCAATTGTCCGGCAGGCTCGGCCGTTTGGCGAGGTTCAGGGACGCGGAAGCGGGAAGCGCGTGGCGAAGCGACCGTCCCGCCACGGATGCCGGATGTCCAATGCCGAAGCAGCATCCACCCCGTCATCCCGGGGCGTCGGAGGCGAGCCTGGGATCCGGAGCCGCCGACGGCGCAAGGCCCCGATGTTACGGTGGTTCGGGATCCCGGGCTCCGCTTCGCGGCCCCGGGATGACGGGGTCGTATTCAGGACCCCAAGCCGCAGGCCACGCTCCGTAAGGCGTACGGGACAGTGCGCTGCCGGCCCTCCGGACGAAGACCTGGAAAATCCGGGCCCCGGACCTCGAAACCCAGATTCGAGAGAACCCGTTCAGGCGGCGCGGCTCAGCGACGGCTGCGCCAGGGTGGCCACGAAGGTCTCGACCCGGCCGATGAAGCCTGCCAGGTGCGGGGCGACGCCCCGGAGGCTGGCGAGGTCGCGGACCAGGATGTCGCGCGACAGGGCGCGGTCGCCCTCGGTGGGCGAGCCGGCCAGATAGGCTTCCACGGCATGCTCGGCGATGCCGATGGCACCGGCGCGACCATCCTCGGCGAGCGCTCTGATCACCTGCTGGATGGCGGGCTGCATCGTGAAATCCTTCTCTGGCATGGGGCGATCCCGCGGGGGATGGCTGGGTTCTTGCGAAGCGATCGATCCGCCCGCGAATCTCGCCGCAGGGCACCCCTGTCTCAAGCCGGCAAAGCTCGGTCGAATCAAGGCTTTCCAGAGGGGAGCAGGGCGGCCATTCCGCCAGCGCATGCAGCGGGCCGCAGCAACGCGGATGCAACACCGCCTCGGTCGGGAACCGATCCGGTGGCTCGCGCGTTTGCTACCTCGGTTTTAACTATTGTGCGTCGCACGCCCGCGTGTCACCCTCCCGTCATCATCGGTCGATGGGGCGTGATCCATGCGGCACGCGGATGGTGGGATTCCGGCTCTCGCGTTCCTCGCGCCGCACTGGCGCGGATGGTCCGCCCCGCTGCGCCGAGCCCGGCAGGCCGCGAGCCTCGCCCTGGTGGGCACGATCCTGATGCTCGGGGGCGCCAACACCCGCGCCCATGCCCGCCTGACCCTCCCCGATGGCGCGCCCGCTCCCGAAGCCAGCGGCCCGGTCGGCGCGATCGCGGGCTGGACGGAGTTCTGCCGGCGCATGCCGGAGGAATGCACCCTCGACGTCGCGCAGCCCGCCGCGATCCCGCTCACCGTGGCGGTGTGGCGGACCCTGCGGAGCGTCAACCGCCGGGTCAACGCGCGCATCCGGCCGATCACCGATCAGGCCCATTGGGGCGTGGTCGATCGCTGGGAGTTCCCGGATGACGGCTTCGGCGACTGCGAGGATTACCAGCTGTTGAAGCGCCGGATGCTGGCCGAGCGCGGCCTCTCGCGGCGGGCCCTGTTGATGACCGTCGTGATCGACGAGACCAATGCCGGACACGCAGTGCTGACGGTGCGCACCGACCACGGCGACTTCATCCTCGACAACAAGACCGACGCGATCCGCCCCTGGCGGCGCACCGGCTACAGCTTCATCAAGCGCGCGGGCCAGGACGGCCAGGCCTGGGTCTCGCTGGAGGGCAAGGAGGGCGCCGCCCAGGTGGCGACCGCGGAGCCCTAGCGCCGCTCACGCCCCGACCAGCATCGCCGCCAGATCGAGGGCGACCCGGCCCGACAGCAGGCCCCAGCCGCAGGCGATCACGGTCGCCAGCATCACGAACGGCATCGGGCGGCCCTCGATCTTCCGGCCGCGCACGGTGTTGCGCAGGATGATGAAGGGGGCCGAGAAGGCCAGCATCGGCAGGGCCGCCACCGCGGGCAGGCCGCCCCGCTCCAGCAGGCTGAAGCTCGCCCGCCGCGCCGCGAACAGCTCGAAGGCGCTGGCGATCAGCCCGGACAGCGCGAGGCCGATGCACAACGTCCGGATCGACTCCAGGGCGGCGGGCGTGAGGACCATTATTCGCGCTCCTAAACAGGCTGCGCGGAGTTTAGTCACACGATTTACCGGATGTTAAGCAATCACCCGGGTTAGCGTTAACCTGTACACAGGAGCGGGCCGGTGGAGTCCGGCCCGCGCGCCCTGCCTCAGGCCTCCTCCTCGAGGTCGATGTCGAGGATCGCCATGCGGAAGACGAAGGAATCGTCGCCGTCCTCCTTGTCGTCGGCGATCACACCGATCGACTCCTCGCCGATGAACACCTCGGCGGTATCGCCGGTCTTCATCGCGGTCAGGCGGATGTTGTTGTTGGCGAACTTGCGGCGCAGGTAGTCCTGCAGCTTCGCGGTCTCGGCTTTGGTCACGCTGTCTTGCCTCCCCTGTCGGCGTTGGCGCCCCGGATCGGCGCAGGGCTTGCCACGCAAGCGACGGAGCGGCAAGCGCCACGGCCAAGCGCGGTGGCGGCGGGTCAGATCCCGTCGCCCACGTGGATGAACTGATCGAGGGCGACCAGCTGGTCCATGGCCCGGGCCGGATCGTCGCAGCCGGCGGTGCCGACGACGCGGGCGGGCACACCCACCACCGTGGTGTTGGCCGGGACCGGGCGCAGGACCACGGAGCCGGCCGCGACCCGGGCGCAGGCGCCGACCTCGATGTTGCCCAGGATCTTGGCGCCGGCGCCGATCATCACGCCGCGGCGGATCTTGGGGTGGCGGTCGCCGCGCTGCTTGCCGGTGCCGCCCAGCGTCACCCCGTGGAGGATCGAGACGTCGTCCTCGATCACCGCGGTCGAGCCGACCACGAGGCCGGTGGCATGGTCGAGGAACACGCCCCGGCCGATGCGGGCGGCCGGGTGGATGTCGCACTGGAACACCTCGGAGACCCGGCTCTGCAGGTAGAGCGCGAGGTCGCGCCGCCCCCGGGTCCAGACGTGGTGGGCGAGGCGGTAGGCCTGGAGCGCGTGGAAGCCCTTGAAGTACAGCACCGGTTCCAGGGCCCGCAGGGTCGCGGGATCCCGGTCGATCACGGCGCCGATGTCGGCGCGGAACGCGTCCCCGATGGTCGGATCGGCCGCGATCGCCTCGTGGAACGCGTGCGCGACCAGTTCGGCGGGCAGTGACGGGTGCCCCAGCCGGGCCGCGACCCGGTGGGCGACCGCGCCCTCCAGCGTGGCGTGGTTCAGGACGGTCGCGACGATGAACGAGGCGAGTTGCGGCTCGGTGCGCAGGACGTCCTCGGCCTCCGCGCGCAGCCGCGACCAGACCGGATCGCAGACCGCGAGGTCCCCCGCGTCGCGGCTGAAGGCTGGGCTGAGGGCTGGACTGGCACTCATGAACGGTGGCTCGCGATCGAGGTGTCTGGTGCGCGCTTCGCTGCTGCGGATCCGGCTTCATGGCCTGGTGCGGCCGGGCGCTGCAGCGAAGCTCCGGCACGGCGGCCGGCGAGGCGAACGCCCCCGCCGTTGCGGGTCATCCTAGCACATCGTCCTACAGGGGAAGCCATGCGCGGGGCGCTTGGTCTGGGGCATCGTGCGTTCCGGCAACCCGGCCGCCCGTGACGGCGGCTCCGCCATAGCGTGGTGCGCCGCAGCGCAGCGATCAAGGGTGGCGGGGCTGCGAGGGAGGCCGCGCCTTTGTCGCTGTCAGCCGTTCCCTTGCGCGACGGGGCTCGGTTCAGCCGGCGACGGCCCCTTCGCCGAACCGCGCCTCGATCGTCGAAACGAGCCGGTCGACCATGGTCTGGAGCGGGATGTCGGAGGTGTCGACCGTGGCCGAGGCCCGGGCGTAGAGCGGCTCCCGGCTCGCCAGCACCGCCCGCAATTCCTGCATCGCCGAGGCATGGTCGCCGGTGGTGGCGAGGTGGCCCTGCTCGCGCACGCGGCTCATGTGCTCCTCCGGCCGGGCGCGCAGCCAGACGGTGTAGAACGCCTGGAGCAGCAGGTCGTAGGTCAGCGGCTCGGCCACGATGCCGCCGCTCGTCGCCAGGATCAGCGGGCCGGGATGCTCGGTGAGGCGGCGCAGGGCCGCCTGCTCCAGGCGGCGGTAGCCCTCCTGGCCGTAGATCGCGAAGATCTCCTGCACCGAGAGCGCGTTCTCGCGCTCGATCTCGGCGTTCAATTCCACGAAGGTCCAGCCCAGGCGCTCGGCGGCGAGCTTGCCGAGCGTCGACTTGCCGGCGCCGCGCAGTCCGATCAGCGCGACGCGCAGGCGCCCGCTCGATTCCGAGCGGCTGCCGCCCGAGAGCACCTCCTTGGCGGCGGCGATCTGGGCCGGATTCGCCTGGGCGAGCAGGTCGCGCACCACGGGCCAGTCGGGCAGGCCGTCGTTGCCGGTGATCAGGTCGTCGAGCCGCACGCCCATGGCGTTGGCCACCCGCCGCAGCAGGATGATCGACACGTTGCCCTGCCCGCCCTCGAGCTGCGCGATGTAGCGCTCGGAGAGGCCCGAAGTCTGGGACAGCACCTTGCGCGACAACCCGCGCACGGTGCGCGCGTGCCTGACGCGGCGCCCGAGATCCGTGAGAAAGAGCGATTCCTGTTCCAACACGCCGCTCATGGCGTCGTCCGCTTTCCTGCCAGCCCGAAAGCAGAGTGCTTGCCCTGCATGTCTGCCACTTCAAGATGAATTCTGATTCGCAACCTAGGATCGAGCGGGTGCTTGCTCGACCGTTCGTGCGAAGCCTGGCGTACCCTACCCTGAAGTCTGTATTGCGCCGCCTGTATCCGGCCGCGTCGACCGGTCGACGGGCCATGGCCGCACCGGCCCAACCCTGTTGCTGGCGTGGCGCCTATGTGTTGCGGATCGGCCCGATGGTCAAGCCTTGAGCAGGATCCTCGTGTGGGCAGATTCTAGACAAGCTGGGGTTGTTTTGCCCCGATCCGACCGAGTCCGGCTCACTCGACCGGGATGGCCGTGGCCTCGCGGACGGGGGCGACGGCGGGCGCCGCGCGGCGCGCCCCGCGGCGCGGCGGGGCGGCGGGGCGCCGGGGGGTGGGCGGGCGGCGCGGGGGGGGGGGGGAGGGCACCGGGGCGGGCGCCCC
>NZ_VRVG01000127.1:0-16702 GCF_008040085.1 Methylobacterium sp. WL7
GATAGATTTATATTTAGGTCTATCATGAAGATGAACAATTCAGGTGCGGCCTGGATCGCAATGAACTTGCGGTGGTGCCCTCACGTCTCGTAATAGACTTCTCCTGTCATGCGTAGATGGATTGAGGATCTTAGAACATGCCGGTGATCAAGGCTTTGTCGGATACGTTGCGGAGTGTCGCCGCGCCCGGCATGACGCCGAAGGCGTTGCGCGCCGCCGTCCGGGAGAAGCATCCCGATGCCTCCAAGAAGGATATCGTGCGGGCCGCCTTCTATGCCTTGCTCGAGGAGCCGGAGCAGGATCTGGCCTGCCTGGCCGAACTGCACGGCTTCGCCCTCGTCGAGCGCGTGTCCGAGGATGAGCGGACTATCAAGGTCGGGGGCACCAAGAAGAAGCGTCGGGCCGCCGAGGCGGCGAAGGCTGCGACCGGTGAACTGGCCGAAGCCCTGAACTGAAGGCGCCGGCCGCCGTCCTGCGGCGCGAAGAGGCGCGGTTGGTGCGGCTCAGCCTCGCTGGAGCAGACGTCGGCCGGGACGGTGCCCCTCCTCGCCGGTGTCGCGAAAGCCGAGCTTCTGCAGGAGGCCCCAGGAGGCGACGTTGCCGGGGCGGCACTCCGCCACGACGATGCGGGCCGGGAAGCGCCGGCCCAGGTGTTCGAGGATGGCCGAGACCGCCTCGTAGGCCAAGCCACGCCCCCGCGCTGCGCCACCGACCCAATAGCCGATCTCGATCGCACCGGGTCCGCGCAGATGCGTCCCGACCACGCCGACCAGATCGGATGCGACCGTTAGCTCGCCCGCTTCAGATGCACCGGCTCGGCGCATCCAGGCTCCCAGGAAGCGGTCCTGGCCGCGCCCACCGCTGCGGATCAGGTCTTCGGCGTCGCGTACGGTGAAGGGGGTCGGCAGAAAATCCACCGCCGCGGTGATCGCGGGATCGTCGGTAACCCGGCGGAGGTCCTGGGCATCCTCCGGCCGCAGCGCGGCGATCGACAGGCGTGCGGTCTCGATCGGAGGCAGGTCGGCGAGGCTGTCGCGGGCGGCGCGAATGGTAAACATCTTTCCGATGTGGGGTGGCGACCGGACCGGAAAAGGCACGGTCAGACCCCTCTCCTTCATCCCGTGACGGTCGCTGTCACTACTCAGACAGAGCGCAATGCGCTTACCGATAGGCCGGACGGGAACGGTTGCTTAACCTGAATCCGTCTTCATTGGGGCATCAAGTTGCGTCAGGCAAACGGGTGCGTCGATGCGGGTGCGCGGTACGGGTCGAGGGTTACGGACGCTGTCGCGCGTCGCCCTCATCGGCATCATCGGTGGCGGTGCCGCCGCCTGTTCCTCGGACGCATCGCGCCTGAGCAACCCTTTCTCAAACCCCTTCTCGTCGGAGCCTGCCGCCACCGGCAGCCTGCCGGAGGGTAGCCTGAAGCCGGCGCCGGTGATCCGTACCGGCCGGATCCAGTCCGAGGCGCTCGGCGCCCCCGGTGCTGCTCCGCGTCCGGCCGCCACGGCGATCCCGGCCCCGACTCCGGCGGCCGCGCCGGCCGCCCGGCTCGCCTCGACCGGTGCCCCCGGCTGGAGCGCCCAGGGCGGCACACAGATCACGGTGTCGAAGAACGACAGCCTGAACCAGATGTCGACGCGCTTCGGCGTGCCCGCTTCGGCGATCCTGTCGGCGAACGGCCTGTCCAACGCCAGCCAGATCACCCCCGGCCGGCAGATCGTGATCCCGGTCTACAACGCCTCCGGGCTGAACCCGGCCGCGGCTCCGATGACGGCCCGGCCGGCCCGGGCCGCCGAGGAGAAGCGCGAAGACGCGCGGCAGGTCGAGGCCAAGGTCGCCTCGAAGCGCGAGGAGGCCAAGGAGGCCGCCAAGCGCGAGGAGGTTTCCAAGCGTGAAGAGGCGTCCAAGCGCGCCGCCGCCGAGAAGGAGGCGGACCGCAAGGACGCGCTGGCTCGGGACACGGCAGCCCGCAAGGTCGCCGAGGACAAGGCCCGCAAGGAAGCGTCCCTGAAGGACGCCGACAAGAAGCATCACGTTCGCCCCGGCCAGGTCGCCAAGGCGGACGAGAAGAAGGCCGACCCGAAGGCTGAGGCGAAGGCCAAGGTCGAGGCGAAGGCCCTTGAAGCCAAGGCCGAGGCCAAGGCAGCCGCGAAGGCCGAAGCCACTCAGAA
Source organism: Methylobacterium sp. WL7 (assembly GCF_008040085.1). Taxonomy (NCBI): domain Bacteria; kingdom Pseudomonadati; phylum Pseudomonadota; class Alphaproteobacteria; order Hyphomicrobiales; family Methylobacteriaceae; genus Methylobacterium; species Methylobacterium sp. WL7. Next base: position 2,175 of record NZ_VRVG01000127.1, read on the forward strand.
GCTCGCGGAGGCCAAGGCCGCCAAGGAGGCGGCCCAGAAGGCCGCCGCCGCCGAGAAGCCCGAGAAGGTCGCCGTCAAGGAGGCGCCGAAGCCGGTCGCCGCCGCTGCGCCGGCCAAGCCGGAGCCCGCCGCCACCGGGTCCGTCGCAGATGCGACGGCGTCGGAGAGCTTCCGCTGGCCCGCCAAGGGTCGGGTGATCTCGGGTTACGGCACGTCAGGCAACGAAGGCATCAACATCGCGGTGCCGGAAGGCACGCCGGTCAAGGCCGCCGAGGAAGGCACCGTGGCCTATGCCGGCTCGGACGTGAAGGGCTACGGCAAGCTGGTGCTGGTGCGCCACGCCAACGGGTTCGTCTCGGCCTACGCCCATAACGGCGAGATCGACGTGAAGCCCGGCGACAAGGTCAAGCGCGGCCAGACCATCGCCAAGTCCGGCGCCTCCGGCAACGTCACCTCGCCGCAGCTGCACTTCGAGATCCGCAAGGGCGGCTCGCCCGTGGATCCGATGTCCCAGCTCGCCAGCAACTGAGACGACGCAATCAATGCGGCGTGTGCGGCGGTCCCGAGAGGGACCGCCGTTCTCGTTCGCGATGCCCCCGGCTCGAACGATCGCGTGCCTGCGATCAGGTTTTGGGGGCTTGCAACGATCCGTCCGGGCTGTGGTGGTCCACCGCGTCCGGCAGGGTCTTGGCCAGGGTCGGAAACAGCTGTTCAACGGGGATGCCGAGCTTCGCAGCCATCTGGCGGACCTGCTCGTTGTCCAGGACCTTTTGGAGGTCGTCGGCGGTGATCGGCTCGTTCGGGCCGCGGCCTAGCCAGGAATTGACCTGGCTCTCGTAGCCGGAGCGGCGGAGCTGATCGAGCAACGCGTTGAGGCCGCCCGGCAGGACCTGCTGGATGATGCCAGGCAGCGCCTTGAGCGCCATCTGCCCCAACGAACCGCCGAGACTGTCGAGCAAGCTCATGATGATCCCCGTCGCTTTCCGTACGGATGGACCCTAGCGCATCGTTCCGCTTACCGAAACCGGCCGGAAGCGCTAGCGATTTGATCCGCAACAGCTTTTTCCCGGTGGCCGATGGCCGCCCGTTGGCGTGAGGCTTGGCGGCCGCCGACCGCTCCGGCCGAAGGCGTCCGATCAAAAAAATCAGCGGATCTGCGTGCTGAAGTTCGGCTGGGGCTTCAGCCGGCCGTCTTCGCTCTGGGCCGCGACCGCCGCGGGCAGGAACTCGGCGAGCGCCGTCGCCACGCGGCCGGCCGGCAGGTTCAGATCGTAGGCCAGCCGCTCGGTCACCGCATCCGGCAGGCACCCGGCAATCGCGGAGGCCGGGACGGGACGGTTCTCTCCGGACCCGATCCACGAGTCGACTGCCCCGCCGTGGCCGGCCTCGCGCAGCCGGTCCAGGAATGCGACGAGGCCGCCCGGGTAGAATTTTGCCAGCGCCAGCGCGAGCTTGCCGCTGCCGGTGCTCACGACCGCCCGGTCGGCCGCCGCGACCACGTCGCCGATCAGGGTCTTCACACCGTCGAGCAGGCTCATCGTGTCGTATCCCGGGGTTCGATCACCACGCTCAAGGTTGGGCGGGACCGGCGGTCGGCAAGAGGCGGTCGGCAACAGCGCATGCGGCAATTGCGCGGCGATCGGCTAAAATGTCTGCCGCAGGGAGGGCGTGATCGATGAAGCGCGTGCAGGCCGGTGTTCTCGACGTCGCCTACCTGGAGGTCGGCCCCGCGGACGGGAAGCCGGCCGTCCTGCTCCACGGCTTCCCGTACGACGTCCACGCCTACGACGCGGCGGCGGCGCGCCTAGCCGCTGCGGGCGTGCGCTGCCTGATCCCGTACCTGCGGGGTTACGGGCCGACCCGGTTCCGCGACCCGCAAACGCCGCGCTCCGGCGAGCAGGCTGCGCTCGGAGCGGATCTCCTGGCCTTCCTGGACGCGCTCGGGATTGGGCGGCCGGTGCTGGCCGGCTACGATTGGGGCGGCCGGGCTGCCTGCGTGGTGGCAGCGCTCTGGCCGGAGCGGGCGACGGGGCTCGTGAGCTGCGGCGTGGGCTACAACATCCAGAATATCCCGGCCTCGGGCGAGCCGGCATCGCCGGAGGCCGAGCACCGGTTGTGGTACCAGTACTACCTCCACGGCGCCCGGGGCCGCGCCGGCCTGGCGGCCAACCGGGCGCAATTCTGCGCGTTACTGTGGCGGCTGTGGTCGCCGACGTGGCAATTCTCCGAAGAAACGTTCGCCCAGACCGCGCATTCCTTCGAAGAGAATCCAGATTTCGTCGACGTCGTAGTCCACTCCTATCGCCATCGCTTCGCACTCGCGCCCGGCGATCCGGCACTGGCCGGGATCGAAGCCAGCCTGACGGCCCAGCCGGGGATCACCGTGCCATCGATCGTGCTGCTCGGTGCCGACGACGGGGTCGGGCCGCCGCCTGAGTCCGACACCGACGCCCGGCACTTCACCGGCCCGTACCGGCGCGCCATCGTCGCGGGGGTCGGGCACAACTTTCCGCAGGAGGCGCCGGACGCCTTTGCGGAGGCGGTGCTCGGCCTGCTGTGACCGTCTGAGCGCGGGGCGTTGCTTTCGGGAAGCCCCTGGCTATAGTCCGCGCGCTTTCAGACAGGTCTGCGGACGCCGCATCCGGCGGCAGGCCTGCGTGCCAATCGCAGGAGACGCTCGTTGATCACCCCCGCCTTCGCGCAAGGGGCCGCTACGGCCGCTGGCGGAGCGGAGATCGCCTTTCAGGTGATCCCGTTCGTCCTGATCTTCGTGATCATGTATTTCCTGATCCTGCGACCGCAGCAGAAGCGGGTCAAGGACCACCAGGCGCTGATCAAGGCCGTGCGCCGGGACGACACGATCGTCACCAATGGCGGCCTGGTCGGGCGGGTCGTGAAGGCCGTCGACGACCAGGCGGAGGTCGAGGTCGAGATCGCCCCGAACGTCCGCGTGCGGGTCGTCCGGACGATGATCTCCGAGGTCCGCGCCAAGGGCGGACCGGCCAAGGCCGTCTGACACCTTCCATGAAGCGGCCGGCGTAACCCGCCGGCCTGACAGAGAAAACATCGGCCGATGCTGCGCTTCTCCCGTGCGAAGATCATCACGACCCTCGCGGCGATCCTGATCGGTCTGATGCTCGCCGTGCCGAGCTTCTTCTCGCCCGAGCAGCGCAAGGGCTTCGTGGCGAGCCTGCCGTCCTGGTTCCCGACCTGGATCGTCCCGACCCGGGGCATCGTGCTCGGCCTCGACCTTCAGGGCGGCTCGCAGTTGCTGCTGGAGGTGGACCAGAACGAGCTGATCGCCTCCCAGGCCAAAGCCCTGCGCGACGACGTGCGCCGCACGCTCCAGCAGGAGAATGTCCGCGCCGACGGCGGCATCGGCCTGCTCCAGCGCGGCGTCCAGGTGAAGGTCGCGGACGACGCGGCCCGGGCCAAGGTCCTGCCGAAGCTGCAGGAACTGTCGCTGCCGATAACCACGTCGATCGGCCAGACCGCGGCCCGCACACTCGACATCACCGAGCAGCCCGGCGGCGTGATCCGCCTGACGCTCACCGATGTCGGCATCACCGAGCGCACCCGCCGGGCGGTCAGCCAGGGCATCGAGGTCATCCGCCGCCGCCTCGATTCCACCGGCACCACCGAGCCCTCGATCCAGCAGCAGGGCGCCGACCGGATCCTGATCCAGGTCCCGGGCGAGCAGAACCCGGAGCGGCTGGAGAAGCTGCTGGGCTCCACCGCCAAGCTCGAATTCCGCATGCTCGCCGACAGCCCCTCGGGCGACGTCGACATGCTGCCCTCCAAGGACGAGAAGGGCGCCAAGGTTCCGGTCGAGCGCCGGGTCATGGCGGATGGCGGCGAGCTAACCGACGCCCAGCCGGCCTTCGACCAGCAGTCGCATGAGCCGATGGTCAGCTTCAAATTCAACCTGCGCGGCGCCCAGCGCTTCGGCCAGGCGACCTCAGAGAATGTCGGCCGGCGCATGGCGATCGTGCTCGACAACGAGGTGGTCTCGGCCCCGGTGATCCGCTCGGCGATCACCGGCGGCTCGGGCCAGATCACCGGCAACTTCACGGTTCAGCAGGCCAACGACCTGTCGGTCCTGCTCCGGGCCGGCGCCCTGCCGGCGAAGTTCACCGTGGTCGAGCGCCGCGTCGTCGGCCCCGGCCTCGGCCGGGACTCGATCCAGGCCGGCAAGCTCGCGACCCTGGTGGCCGCCGGCCTCGTGGTCTGCTTCATGTTCGCCACCTACGGCACCTTCGGGTTCATCGCCAACATCGCCCTGATGGTCCATGTCGGGCTGATCCTGGGCCTGATGTCGGTGCTGGAGGCGACCATGACCCTGCCGGGCATCGCCGGCATCGTGCTCACCATCGGCACGGCGGTGGATTCCAACGTGCTGATCTACGAGCGCATGCGCGAGGAGAGCCATGCCGGCCGCTCGCTGATCTCCGCGCTCCAGGCCGGCTTCGACCGCGCCTTCGCGACGATCATCGACTCGAACTCGACCATGGCGATCGCCGCGCTGATCCTGTTCTTCCTCGGCTCCGGGCCGGTGAAGGGGTTCGCCGTGGTGTTCATCCTCGGCATCCTGACCACGGTCATCACCGCCGTGACGCTGACCCGGATGATGATCGCGGTGTGGTATAAGACGTTCAGGCCGAAGGCCCTGCCGTTCTGATTGAACTTCCTTTCGGGAGATGCATCGCCGCCGGTGTGATCCGCCGCTCCAAACCCCGAACCTCATCCTGAGGTGCCCGCGCCAGCGGGCCTCGAAGGAGGGATCCAGGGACCGCGCGCAGCCTGCAGGCCTCCTTCGAGGCTTGCGCGGGGCGCAAGCACCTCAGGATGAGGTCGCGGGTGGGACGGTATCGTGCCGGTGCTGACATCTTCCACACGTTAGGTCCGAAAAAATGCGCCTGCTCCGCCTCTGGCCCGATGAATCGCATTTCGACTTCATGCGCTTCCGGCGGCTGACCTTTCCGCTCTCGGCGGTGCTGTCGCTCGTCACCGTGGTGCTGTTCCTCACCATCGGGCTGAACTTCGGCATCGACTTCAAGGGCGGCACACTGGTCGAACTGCAGGCCAAGTCCGGGACCGCCGACGTGGCCGCGATTCGGCACACCGCGGTCGGCTTCGGCTTCGGCGAGCCGGAGGTGCAGGAACTCGGCAACCAGGGCACCGTGCTAGTGCGCCTGCCGCTCCAGCCCGGCGAGCAGGGCCAGACCGCCGTGATGAACAAGGCGCACGCCGCCTTCGACGCCGACTACGACTTCCGCCGCACCGAGACCGTCGGCCCGCGCGTCTCGGGCGAGCTGGTCCAGTCCGGCACGCTCGGCGTCGTGCTGTCGGTGGTCGCGGTGCTGCTCTACCTGTGGTTCCGGTTCGAGCGGGAGCTGGCGCTCGGCGCCATCGTCGGCACGCTCCACGACATCGTGCTGACGGTGGGCGTGTTCATCATCACCCGCATCGAGTTCAACATGACCTCGATCGCCGCGATCCTGACCATCGTGGGCTACTCGCTCAACGAGACCGTTGTGGTGTTCGACCGGACCCGCGAGCTGATGCGGCGCTACAAGACGATCCCCACGGTCGACCTGCTCAACCTGTCGATCAACTCGACCATGTCGCGCACCGTGATGACCTCGATCTCGTCGGGCCTGTCGCTGCTGGCGCTGGTCCTGTTCGGCGGCGAGGCGATCAAGGGCTTCGCCATCGTGATGCTCTGCGGCGTCGTGATCTGCACCTACTCGGCGATCTTCGTGTCGACTCCGGTGTTGATCTATCTGGGGCTGATGCTCTCGGGCGCTCGCGCGGCGGCCGAGCGGTCGGGCGTCCCGCAACCCGCGGAGTAGTTTTTTTCGGACATGGCCGAGCAGGAGACGTCAAAGGGCTTCGAATCCGGCTTCGTGCCGGGGCGCCACATCATCGACACCTACGGCAACGGCGGCTTCCGCTTCGCCGGGATGTCGCATCGCGGCTCGCTCCTGCTCCTGCCCTCGGGCGTTCGGGCCTGGGACGTCACGTCGGCGAAGGCGATCGACCGCACGGCCCTGCGCCCGGTCCAGGCCGAGGCCGCGGAGATCGAGCTTCTGCTGGTCGGCACCGGCCTCGACATCGCGGCGATCGACCCGTCCCTGCGCGGCTGGCTCAAGGATGCCGGCGTCGGCCTCGACGTGATGCAGACCGGGGCGGCGGCCCGCACCTACAACATCCTGGTGGCCGAGAACCGCAAGGTCGCGGCCGCCCTGATCGTGGTCGATTGATGCCGGAGGTCGACGACAAGCCCGCCGAGACCGGCCTGGCCTTCGCGCAGGCCCATTGCGAGCAGCTGGTCCGCGATGGCGATCCGGACCGCTACTACGCGACCCTGTTCGCCCCGGCCGCCGCCCGCCCGCATCTCTTCGCCCTCTACGCCTTCAGCCTGACCGTCGCACGGGTGCGCGAGGCCGCCTCGAACCCGATGGCCGGCGAGATCCGCCTGCAATGGTGGCGCGATGCGCTCCAGGGCGAGGCCCGAGGTGATGTCCGCGCCAACCCGGTGGCGGCGGCCCTCGAAGAGGCGATCCGGGTGAACCGCCTGCTGCGCCAGCCCTTCGTGGACCTGATCGACGCAAGGGTGTTCGACCTCTACGAGGATCCGATGCCCCGGGTGAACGACCTGGAGGGCTATTGCGGCGAGACCGCCTCCGCCCTGTTCCGGCTGGCGAGCCTGGTGATCGGCAACGGCACCGAGCCGGGCGGCGCGGGGGCCGCCGGCCATGCCGGGGTCGCCTACGGGATTACCGGCCTGCTGCGCGCCCTGCCCTGGCACGCCCGCTCCGGCCAGGTCTACCTGCCGGCCGACGTGCTGGCCCGCTACGGCGTCACCCGCGAGGACATCACCAGCGGCCGCGGCGGCCCCGGCCTGCGCCGGGCCTGCGCCGACCTGCGCGACCTCGCCCGGACCCATCTCAAGGCCTTCGAGGCCGCCCGCCCGGCGATCGCACCGCTGGCCGGCACGGCGTTCCTGCCGGTGGCGCTGGTCGAGCCCTATCTCGCCATGATGGAGCGGGCGAGCTACGACCCGCTCAACACGCTCACCGACCTGCCGCGCTGGCGCCGGCTGTGGCGGCTGTGGCGGGCGTCGCGACGGATTGGTTGAACACCGTCGGGCGGTTCGTTCTCGCCTTCTGGCAAAGGACCCGCACCGTCATTGCGAGCACAGCGAAGCAACCCAGGGCAGCGCGCGATCTCAGAATGGTGGCGTTTCCCTGGGTTGCTTCGCTACGCTCGCAATGACGGTGGGGAACGGGGACGTCACAGCACCCGTGCCAACCCCGGCACCAGCGCCGCCAGACGCGTCGGCGGCCCGAGCTCCGGTTCGGCCTCCGGGCTCGCCAGGGTCGCGATCCGGCAGCGGCCATCCCGGCTGAGGCCGGTCACCAGGCGTCCGCCCGGTTCGAGGGCGGCGCGCCAGTGTGGCGGGATGGCCTCGACGCTGCCGTGCACGAGGATCCGGTCGAAGCCGCCATCCGGCAGATCCGGGGCGAGGCCGTCGGCCTGGACCACGTGGACCTCGGACAGGGCGGCGAGCCGCGCGGCGGCCTCCCGGGCCAGGGTGGCGTAGCGCTCCAGGCTCAGGACCGCGCCGGCCCCGAGCTTGGCCAGCAGCGCCGTGGCGTAGCCCGAGCCGGTGCCGATCTCGAGGATCCGGTGGCCCGGCTCGACGCGCAGCAGCGCCAGCATCTGGGCCACCTGGGTGGGGGCCGTCATCGAGGCGCCGCAGGGCAGCGGCAGGGCGAGGTCCCGCCGGGCCTGGGCGCGATGGGCCTCGGGGGCGAACGGCTCCCGCGGGACCTGCTCCATGGCCCGCAGGATCGCGGTGTCCCGCATCCCCCGGCCCCGGAGCGCCATGACGAAGGCCGCGTTGCCGGCAGCCTCCTCGAGGCCGCCCAGATCGATCACGCCGAGAAGGCCTGCGCGAACCGGGTCAGGGTCGGCTCGTCCGTGAGGTCGAGGCGCAGGGGCGTCACCGAGATCCGCTTCTCGGCGATCGCCTTCAGATCCGAGCCGTGGCCCGGCTCGAACCGGGCCTTGGCGAAGGCCAGCCAGAAATACGGATTGCCGCGCCCGTCGACCCGGGCGTCGATCGACAGCAGCGCCTGGTTCCGGAAGCCCTGCGCCGCCACCGCGATGCCCTGGACGTCGGCCGGCGCGCAATCCGGGAAGTTGACGTTGATCACGATGCCGGGCTCGATCCCGGTCTCGAGGATCTTACGGATCACCTTCGGGCCGTGCTCCCGGGCGCAGTCCCACTTGAGATTGGTCCGTCCGCCCGCCCCGTAGGCCTGGCTCAGCGCGATCGAGCGGATGCCGAGGATCGTGCCCTCCATGGCGGCCGCGATCGTGCCCGAATAGGTCACGTCCTCGGCGACGTTCTGGCCGCGGTTGACCCCCGACAGGACCAAGTCCGGCCCGTGATCGCCGAGGATGTGGCGCACCCCCAGGATCACGCAATCGGAGGGCGTGCCCTTCACGGCGAAGCGCTGCTCCGAGACCTGCCGCAGGCGCAGCGGGTCGTTCAGCGAGAGCGAGTGCGACACGCCGGACTGGTCGCTCTCCGGCGCCACCACCCAGACGTCGTCGGACAGCTCCCGGGCGATCTCCTCCAGAGTGGCGAGCCCCGGCGCGTGGATGCCGTCGTCGTTGGTGACTAGGATGCGCATCAGTGGGCCCCTTCGATCCGGTTGAGCCCGCCCATGTAGGGGTGGAGCACCGACGGGATCGTGATGCTCCCGTCCGGGTTCTGGTAGTTCTCCATCACGGCGATCAGGGCGCGGCCGACCGCGACCCCCGAGCCGTTGAGCGTGTGGACATAGGCCGGTTTGCCGTCCTTGCCCCGGTAGCGGGCGTTCATCCGCCGGGCCTGGAACGGGCCGCAGACGGAACACGACGAGATCTCGCGATGGGTCCGCTGGCCCGGTACCCAGACCTCGATGTCGTAGGTCTTCTGGCTCGCGAAGCCCATGTCGCCGGTGCAGAGCGTCATCACCCGGTAGGGCAGATCGAGCTTTTTCAGGACCGCCTCCGCGCAGGTGAGCATCCGCTCGTGCTCGTTGGCGGATTCTTCCGGCGACGTGATCGAGACGAGCTCGACCTTGTTGAACTGGTGCTGGCGCAGCATGCCCCGCGTATCCCGGCCCGCCGCCCCGGCCTCGGCCCGGAAGCAGGGGGTGAGCGCGGTGAAGCGCAGGGGTAGTTCCTCCTCGCGGAGGATGGATTCGCGGACGAGGTTGGTCAGCGGGACTTCGGCGGTGGGGATGAGCCAGAATTTTTCGGTCCTGTCCGGCTCCGTTCCGGTTGCCGTCGCCGTTGCGGTATCGAGCCCCTTGAAGACCGAGAACTGATCATCCGCAAATTTCGGAAGCTGCGCCGTGCCGAACATCGCTGCGTCGCGCACCAGAACCGGCGGCGCCACTTCCAAATACCCATGCTCTTGCGTGTGCAGGTCGAGCATGAACTGGCCCAGCGCCCGCTCCAGCCGGGCGAGCTGGCCCTTGAGCACCACGAAGCGCGAGCCCGAGAGCTTGGCGGCGGATTCGAAATCTATGAGCCCGCTGGCCTCGCCGAGCTCGAAATGCTCGCGGCCCTCGGTCAGCCGCTCGCGGGCGGAGGCGTGGCTGCGGTAGAGCACGTTACCGTGCTCGTCGGCGCCGTCCGGCACGTCGGGCTTGGGCTGGTTCGGGATCGCGGCGAGTTTTTCGGATAGCGCCGCGTCGGCCCGGTCCTGCGCGGCCTTCAAGTCGGCCTCGGCGCTTTTAAGCGCGGCGACCTCCGCCATCAGGGCGGCCGCGCGGGCCTCGTCCTTGGCCTTCTTGGCTCCGCCGATCTCCTTGGCGAGCGCGTTGCGCCGCTCTTGGTTGGCCTGGGCCGCCGAGACCGCGGATTTGCGGGCCTCGTCGAGGGCGATCAGCGCGGACGAGAGCGACGCGAGCCCCCGGCGGGCGAGGTCGCGGTCGAAGGCGTCCGGGTTGTCCCGGATGGCGCGGATGTCGTGCATCGTGTCGGCTCGGATCTGCGGCGCACGAGGCTCGGCGCGCGCGGCCCCCGCTTTGCCGCATCGCGTCCGGTGGGACAAGCGCGGGGCGCCCTCACGCCTTCGGCGGCGCGATCTTCAGCTGGTCGATCGCCCACAGCCAGGTGCCGTCCGGCTGCGCGCGGGCGACTTCCACCGACAGCGCGCCGTTGGGCAGCCGCGCGAAGGTCAACGCGAGGGCGCCGTTGCGCACGGGTTCCAGCGTCTCGGGGGCCGGAAAGTCGGACTTGCGCGCCAGCAGATCCGTGTAGAAGGCCCGGATCTCGGCATGGCCGGTGGCCACGACGCGGCCGGCGGCCAGCACCGCGTCGGGCTCGTAGAGCGCCACCAGCCCCTCGACATCGCCGGCATTGGCCCGCTCGTTGAAGAGCTGGGCCAGCGCCGCCGGCTCGGTTGCAGCGTGTCGGTTCTCGTGGGCCACGGGCAACTCCTGTGTGGGCTATGGGTGTGTGTGACATCTCGGGCTGCGCGCCCGGATGTGTGAGAAGACGTCGGCCACGACGCTGCGGGATGGTCCGAAACGCCATACGCCCGGCCGGCACTCATGCGAGGCGCGCCCCGTCGGCATCCTCCACCGAGACGGTCACCGGGATCCCGGCCTTCACGCTCTCCGAGACGGTGCAGAAGCGCTCGAACTGCTCCAGCACCCGGTCGATCCGGGGCATGGCCTCGGCCGCGGCCCCCAGCCGGATGCGCACGGCGATCCCGCCGATCCGCAGGCGGCCCTCCGGGTTGCGTGCCATCCGGCAGGTCGCCTCGGCGGCGACGCCCTGCGCGTCCTGCCGGAACTTGCCCAGAGCGAAGACCAGGCTGGCGCACAGGCAGTTCGCCACGCCCGAGGCCAGCAGCTGCTCGGGGATCGGACCTGTGCCGCCGCCGACCGGGGGCGCCTCGTCGGTGAGCAGGCCGGACAGCCCCGCGCCGAAATCGACGGTGAAGACGTAAGCCCCGACCTGGGTGATCCGGATCGTCGGTCCTGCATCCATCGGCGCCCTCCCGGGGCCGATCCGACCGCCCACGCGGAGAATTCAACGCCCGATCCGGCTTCGCGTTCGAGCCGCACGGGGACAGATGATTTCTGCAACCGAACGCCGTAGTACGGTCGCTCGACCGATCCGGAAGCGAACCCCCGATCCGATGACGAGCTTCGAGACCCTGATGCCGCTCCTGGAGCGGATCGCTACCGCCCTGGAGCGCGCCGCGCCGCCCGCCCAGCCGGCCTTCGACCCGAACGCCGCCGACGCCTTCCTGTGGGGGCCGGAGCGGCGGCTCACTGCGGTGCCGCAGGTGGCCCGGGTGGAGATCGGCCTGCTCACCGGCATCGACCGGGCCCGCGACACCCTGATCGAGAACACCGAGCGCTTCGCCCGCGGCCTGCCGGCCAACAACGCCCTGCTGTGGGGCGCCCGCGGCATGGGCAAATCCTCGCTGGTCAAGGCGGCCCATGCCGAGATCAACGCCCGCCGGCCCGAGGGCGCGCGGCCGATGAAGCTGGTGGAGATCCACCGGGAGGATATCGAGGCCCTGCCCGACCTGATGGCCCTGCTCCGGCCCGACCCGCATCGCTGGCTGGTCTATTGCGACGACCTCTCCTTCGACGGCGACGACACCTCGTACAAGTCGCTCAAGACCGCGCTGGACGGCGGCATCGAGGGTCGTCCCGGCAACGTGCTGTTCTACGCCACCTCCAACCGCCGGCATCTGCTGGCCCGCGACATGGTCGAGAACGAGCGCTCGACGGCGATCAACCCCGGCGAGGCCGTCGAAGAGAAGGTCTCGCTGTCGGACCGGTTCGGCCTCTGGCTCGGCTTCCACAAATGCAGCCAGGACGAGTTCCTGGCGATGATCCGCGCCTATGCCGATCGCTACGGCCTGGACCTGCCCGCGGAGCGCCTGCGCGCCGAGGCCCTGGAATGGGCCACCACCCGGGGCTCCCGCTCGGGCCGCACCGCGTTCCAGTTCATCCAGGACCTGGCCGGGCGGATGGGGAAGGTGCTGGATTGAGGATTCTTATAAGCGCCTGATCGATTTGAGATATTCCACCCGCGACCTCATCCTGAGGTGCCCGGCGATCGAAGATCGCCGGGCCTCGAAGGAGCCCTCCAGAAGCCTCTGTGATCCCTAGAGGCCTCCTTCGCAGCGTTCGCTGCGCTCCGTCGCCTCAGGATGAGGGCGTGGATGGGACAGGCGCTGCCCGGGCGGTCGTCGGTGGATGCGCCGACATCGGTCCACGCACCCCGTCATCCCGGGGCCGCAGATTGGAGCCAAGGATCCAAAACCACAGGTGGAGCAACGCGTTGTACCGTCGGCGGCTCTGGGTCCCGGGTTCGCCTCCGGCGCCCAAGGATGACACGGTGATTCATTCGGCTGCGGTCGCGTCGCCCTGCAGACGCCAAGCCGCCGCCGCAGATTTTCAAAAATCCACCGACGCCGAGAGCCACGTGGTACGCGGGGCCCCGAGGATGAGGGCGCCGTTCGCGTTGGCGATCCAGTAGTGGTTGTCGGTGACGTTGGACACGGTCACGCGTAGCGTGACCGGCCTGTCCTGCACCAGCGCCACGTAGCGCAGCCCGAGATCCAGCGTCGTCCAGTCCGGGATTTTGGAGAAGGCGGCACTGGTCAGGGTGGTGCCGGCGTAGGACGCGCCGGTGTAGACCATCGTGGCGATCGCCGTGAGACCGCGCAGGAACGGCGTGTCCCATTCGAGGCCCGTGGTGGCCTGGAAGCGCGGCGCGCCGGTGGCGGGATTGCCGTCGTAGAGGCCGCCCCGGGTCCGGCGCCAGCGGGCGTCGAGCAGGGTCGCGCCGGCGATGACCCGCAGGTCCGGCGCTATCGCGCCGAAGATCGTTCCCTCGAAGCCGCGGTTCCGCTGAGAGCCAGCGACGCCGAAACGGTTGGTGATGGGATCGACGTTGCCGGCCGGCTGGGTGATCTCGAAGGCGGCCAACGTCGCCCCGAAGGTCCCGAAGTCGAGCTTCGCGCCGATCTCATATTGCCGCGACCGGGCCGGCGCGAAGGTCTGGGCGGTATTGATCGCGGTGTTTGGCGCCCGCAGCGCGGTGAGGCCCTGGACCGCGTTGGCGTAGAGCGAAAGCGCCTCGGTCGGCCGCACCACGAGGCCGAAGGCCGGCGTCGTCGCGCTCTTGTCGTAGGACGTGCTCAGCAGGCCCGTGATCGGCGCATAGTTGCCGAGTTCGATCTCTTGACGCCGGGCGCCGACCATGAACTCGACCAGTCCGTCGGCCACCGACATCGTGTCGGCCACGGCGTAGCTCGTCATCCGGTCGTAGCTCGCCCGGCCGCGGGGATACGTGCCGGCGGCCAGCGGTAGCCCCGGCGAGGCCAGACGGACGGGCGCGTAGAGGTTCGACCGGTAGTTCGGATACGTGATCTGGCCGAGCGTCAGGTCCTGATCAAGGATCGTCGCGCTGAACACGGCCTCGTGCCGGATCCAGCCGGTGTCGAACCGCGCCCGTGCCCCCGCCTCGCCTGACAGCGTCGACGTGCCGCCGGTCTGGAAGATCGAGTTCACCTGCGTATTGCCCCGTCGATCGAGCAGGGTGAAGGCCGGGTTCTCCTGCTTGTCGTAGGTGAAGCGGTTACCGCCGAGCGCCGCGAACAGCATGATGTCCGAGGTCAGGTCGAACTCCGCGCGGCCGAGGCCGGTGAGGCTGTCGGCGCGGGAGAAATCGAAGTCCTGGGACATGTTCCGGCGCGGGTTCGGTGCCCGGGGGACGTGCAGCCCCGGCTGCGGATTTCCGCCCCGGGTCTGGGCGTCGTAGGCGTCGTGCTGGTAGATCACGTCGGCGTAGAGCCGGAGCCGGTCTCCGGAATAGTCGAGGGCCAGTGAGCCGACGCCGTTGCGCTGCGCGGTCCGGTCGATCGGCGTGTCGCCGCCGAAGCCCGCGCCGTTGATGCGGATGCCGAACTCCCCTGCCTCGCCGTAGCGCCGAGAAACGTCGACCTGCGCCCCGCCTCGGGTCGTTGAGGCGTAGTCGACGGTCGCCCGGGTCAGCGGTTCGTCGCCCGCGCGCTTGGTGACCACGTTCACGGTGCCGGCGACGCTGCCGAAGATCGACGCGCCGAACAGGAACGCCACCGGCCCCTTGAGCACCTCGATCCGCTCGAGTGGGGCCGGACTGATCCGGTAATCGGGCACGAGGCCGTACAGCCCGTTCAGGGCGAACTCGCGGTTGTCGACCCGGAAGCCGCGGATCGTCAGCGCGTCGTAGCGGTTGCCGCTGCCGATCGAGGCTCGCACGGACGGGTCGGTACGCGTCAGGAGATCGCCGACGCTGATCGCCTGCGCGTCGCGGATGGTCTTCTCGGTGTAGCTCGCCGTGCTGAACGGCGTCCGCATGTAATCCCGGTTGCCCAGGATGCCGAGTCGGCTGCCGCGTGCGACCTGACCGCCGGCAAACGCCTTCGGAAGGCCGCCCGCCTCCCCCTGCCC
>NZ_VRVG01000128.1:0-16492 GCF_008040085.1 Methylobacterium sp. WL7
CCCCCTGCCTGCCCGCCAGCCTGCCCGCCAGCCTGCCACGGGGCGATCTCGTCGAGCAGCCGCTTGAGGCCGCCGAGGTCGCGCAGCACCCGGGCGGAATCCAGCACCGCCGCGCCCTGGCCGTTCAAGGCGGCGTCGAAGGCGGCGATCTGGCGGGCGATGTGGGCGCGCAGATGCGCCCGCAGGATCGGCGGATCCGCCGCCGAATCCGGATCGAGGATCCCAAGCTCGGCCGGCGCCTCCGAAGGCTCGAATTCGGGCTCGAATTCGGGCTCGAACTCGGGCCCGGCCGCCGGCTCGGGCCGGGCCACGCCGCAGACCGCCATCAGCCGGACGGCGGCGTCGCGCCCGATCCCGACCGCCTCGGCGACGTCGCCGGGATCGTTCTGCGCCGCGCCGATGAGGCGGGTGAGCGCCGCCCGGCGCGACTCCGGCCAGCGCGTCACCAGGTCCTGCCGCCAGCGCCGCGGCCTCAGCCAGCCGGACCGGGCGTTCCAGGTGGAGATCGTGGCCGGCTTGACGCCGGTGCGGGCGCCGATCTCGTCGAGCGTCAACGCGGTCTCGCGCAGGAGCTGCTCGGCCAGGGCGCGCCGCTCCGCGGGAAGCGCATCGAAGGACCGCATCGCCGCCGCTCCGCACACTTCTCGACCGTGCCCGTCTCGTAGCCGAGGAGCGCGACGGTGTCAATCTATAAAATCCTAGGTTCGGATTTTAGGCCGATTTTTGGCGCCCTGGCCTCACCCCTCCCACCGCGCCACGCCGCCGTGGCCGGAGCAGGTGCCGCGCCGTGTGTGGCTGAAGCTCCAGGTGTCGTCGCGGCACTTGGCCGTGGCGCCGGCCGGCTTGCCGCCGTCGCGGGTCTTGGCCGGGCGATGCACCTCGGAGCCGTCGCGGCTGCGGTAATGGCCGTGCCGGTCCAGGGTCGATTCGTCCGGCTCGCGGACATCCCGGGCGCAGGCGGCGCCCGAGAGTCCCAGAAGCACGGCACCGGCCAGCGCCAGCCGCGCGCAGGCATGCGGGCTCACCGGTCGGCATCGCGTTGGGCGACCGGGCCTGGCGATCGCGCCGGCATGCGGAGTGCCGCTACCCCGGGGCCCGGAACCGTCGCGCGCAGTGCCGTTCGACCCGGTGACGCTCCGCCCGCGACCGCCGCCGAATCCTCGGGCGGGCGCGGCGTCGGCCGACGGCAAAACCCCGGGGCGGATCGGGTTCGGTCTCACAGGGCACCCTATGGGTTGTGTCTATTGGCATCAGACACAACCCATGCGGGACGTCACGCACGATCTCGGGTGATCTTTAAATATTTCGCACGTTGTCATCGTGGGCGACGAGGCCGCGACGGTCGCGCCGCGTCCCAGGCGAGACCCGGCCTGCCCCGCGCGGCACCGCGACGGCGCGCGAGGGCGAAATTCCCTTGCGGGACCGGGTGTTGCGCAGGGATCCGGCCACATCGGCTGAGCGAGATCCCCCACCGTCGACGGCCCTTCGATGCCATCGACGGTGGTTCTTTCGGGTCCCGGCGATGCCCGCGGCGCCCGAGAGCGGCAGCGCTGTCGATGGCGCCGGCGCAGGCCTCCAGAGCAGAGCGACAGGTCCGGGACTGCACGCGATCGAGACAGACCTTCGCGTATGCGGTGGCTCGGCGCCCATTGGACACCGAGCACAGGTCTAGCAAAAGTCTTGAGGCACCCCGAAATCGAGCGCGATACTTTATTGGTCGATCCGTGCTTTCGCTGCAATCACCCGCGTCCGATCTGCGTATTGGACATGGAGCGAGCGGTTTTCGTCGCGTGTCCTGCAAAAATACCGGGGTTGCCGGGATGACCTGTGCGGCGGTAATCTATGCGACTGGCGCGTCGGCGGCGCGTTCGAAAATGAATACGGGGGCGAAGTGTTCGTTCTGGTTCTGGCCACCCTGGCGGGTGGCATCCTGACCTGTGTCGGCGCATGGCCTTGGTTCGGCCTCGGCGCGCTCCTCCTGGGTCCGTTCGGCGCCGGAAGCGCTGCGGTCTTCGCCGGCCTCCTCCTCGCCGCCCTGCGCAGCCGGCATCCCGCCGCCGCGCACAAGCCGATGGTGAACATCCAGTCCGAGGCGCCCCGCGCCGTCGCCAACGATACGCTGTCGGGCCAGCGCCGCCGGGCCTGACCCGCGGCCTGGACATCGGACGCGGGAGGTTCGACCCGACCCAGATTGCGCGGATCGCCCGCAGGCTCGGGGAGGCGCCGCTCGGCCTGTTCGGCACGCGCGGCTCTTCGAGCGCCGGGGTCGGCCCCGCACGGTGGCGGACCTCGACGCGCACGACGTCCTCGGCTTCGACCGCAGCGACGCCCTGTTGCGGGCCTATGCCGCCCACGGGCTCCGGGCGACGCGCACGGATTTCCCGATCCGCTGCGACGACCAGATGGCCTACTGGACCCTGATGCGGGCCGGGGCCGGCCTCGGCTTCGCCCAGGTCGTCCTGGCGGCGCGCCACCCCGAGCTGGAGCGGGCGGAGATCGGCCTCGCCCTGGCACCGCTGCCGGCCTGGCTGGTCCTGCACGAGGAGGTGCGCGGCAACGCCCGGATCCGCCGCGTCGCCGATTGTCTCACGGACGCGCTCGGCGTCCTGTTGCGCGGCGGCTGAGGCCGCCCCTCCGGCTCACGCCGGCTGGCGCTGGGCGGGGGCGTGGCCGAAGCGGATGATCTCGTGGGACAGCCGCTCCAGCGGCAGGACCTTGGCGGCGGCGCCGCGCTCGATCGCCTCCTTGGGCATGCCGAACACCACGCAGCTCTCCTCGTCCTGCGCCACCGTGAGGGCGCCGGCCCGGCGCATCTCCAGGAGGCCGTTGGCGCCGTCGTCGCCCATGCCGGTCATGAGGATGCCGAGCGCGTTGGCGCCGGCGCATTGCGCGGCCCCGCGGAACAGCACGTCCACCGACGGGCGGTGGCGCGAGACCAGCGGGCCGTCCTTCACCGCCACGGTGTAGCGGATGCCGCTGCGTTGGAGCAGCAGGTGCCGCCCGCCCGGGGCGATCAGGGCCCGCCCGGGGATTACCGCGTCGCCGTCCTCCGCCTCCTTCACCGCGATGGCGCAGAGCCCATCCAGACGCCTGGCGAAGGCCGCCGTGAAGTGCTCGGGCATGTGCTGGACGATGATCAGCCCCGGGCAATCCGGCGGCAGCGCCTCCAGCACGTCGCGCAGGGATTCGGTGCCGCCCGTGGACGCGCCGATGCAGACGATCGGCTCGGTCCCGGCCAGGGCCCGGGGGCGGGCGCTGAGCGGCAGCACGGCGTCGGCGGTGAGCTTGGCCTCCACCGGCCGGGGGGCCGGACGGCCGGGGCGCAGCCTCGCCCGGGCGGCGGCCCGGACGGCGTCGCAGACCCGCACGGAGGATTCCATCAGGAACTGACGGGTGTCGATGCGGGGCTTCGGGAAGACGTCGACCGCCCCCGCCTCCAGCACCTCGAACAGGGTCCGCGAGCCGTCCTCGGTGAGCGTCGAGCAGATGATCACCGGGATCGGCCGCTGCGCCATGATCTTGCGCAGGAAGGTCAGCCCGTCCATCCGGGGCATCTCGAGGTCGAGGATGATGACGTCCGGCACCTCGTCGTGGATGCGCCGCGCCGCGATGAACGGGTCGGCCGCCGTGCCCAGCACGGTGATGTCGGGGGCCGCCTCCAGGATGCCCACCAGGGTCTGCCGGACCGAGGCGGAATCGTCCACGATCAGGACGCGGATCGGCGCGCCCCGCCTCACGCGACCGCGCCCGGGGTCCGGCCGAAGATGGTCGAGGAGACCTGCGTCAGGCCCGGCACCCCGGCCCCGGCCATCGATTCCGAATGGCCCACCACCAGGAAGCCGCCGGGGCGCAGATGCGTGGCGAGCCGGGACAGCACCGCCCGCTGGGTGTCCTTGTCGAAGTAGATCAGCACGTTGCGGCAGAAGATGATGTCCACGTCGCGATCGACCGGATACTGGGCGTTCATCAGGTTGAGGTGCTTGAAATGCACCCGGCTGCGCAGCTCCGGCACGATCCGCCCGACCTTCCAGGACGGGTTGCGGGCGTTCATCACGTAGCGCCTGCGGAAATGCGGCGGCACCGCCTGCAGGACGTCGTCCGGATAGATGCCGTCGGCGGCCACCCGCAGCACCTCCGTGGAGACGTCGGTGCCGAGGATCGCGTAGTCGAGGGCGTGCCCGGCCATCGCCATGTCGTGCAGCACCATCGCGAGGGTGTAGGCCTCCGCCCCCGTGGAGGCGGCCGCACTCCACAGCTTGAGCCGCGCCTGCGTGATGCCGTTCCGGCGCAGCATCGGGATCAGCTCGTCCCGGAGCTGGTCGAAATGCGCCGGCTCGCGGAAGAAGTCGGTCTTGTTGGTGGTGACGCAATCGACGATGTGCACGAACTCTTCGGCGAGGTGACCCTGCTCGAAGACGTGCCGCCCGTATTCCGTCAGGGTCTCGATATCGAGCGCGCGCATGCGCTTGCGCAGCCGGCCCTCCACCATGGTGCGCTTGGCCGGTGGGATCTGGATTCCGACCCGGTCCTGGATCATCTCCGCGACGGTCTCGAAATGGCGGTCGTTCAGGCGCGGCATGGTGTGGCTCCCGGTGGGGCGATCAGGCCGCGAGCGAAGGCAACAGGAGCGCCGGGTCTTCCCCGGCCATCAGCGCCCGGAGGTCGAACACCACCACGAAGGCGTCGCCCTTGCGGCCGATGCCGGCGATGTAGGTCGAGCGCCAGCGCCCCCCGACATCGGGGGCGGGCTCCAGCTCGGCGCTGTCGAGCTCGGTCACCTCGATGACCCGGTCGGCCACGAAGCCGACCCGCATCGGCCGGTCGCCCATGGGGATGTTCAGCAGGATGATCCGGGTCGCCGGGGTCACCGGGATTGCCGGCAGGCCGAGCTTGGTCCGCAGGTCCACCACCGGGTAGCTCTGGCCGCGCACGTCGATCATGCCGACCAGGAACGGGGGCGCCTGCGGCAGGGCCGCCGGCGGGCGGTAATCCAGGATCTCGTGCACGGATTCGATGTCGATCCCGAAGATCTCGCGATCGAGGCCGAGGGTCAGGTATTGCCACACGCTGGACATGCTGGTCTCCGGCTGGGCCGCTGCCGGCCGGATCCCGCGCAGGTCGGGGGACACGGGGCATCGCTGCGGCGGCATGATGATCGGGCGTCTCGAAAGGAGGCGCCGCGCGGGGGGACCCGCGCGGTGCCGGAGCCGCTCAGGCGGCGCGGACGAAGTCGGCGTCGCGGGCGTCGCCCTCGCCCATGTCCAGGGCGAAGCCCCCGCCCGGGGCCAGGGTCGGCCGGCCGGCGCGGGCCTTGACGCCGCCCCGGGCGGAGGAGGCCGCGGAAGCCGGCGTCCCCATCCGGGTCGCCGCGCCGCGCAGCCGCGAGACCGCCTGCTCGATCCCCGCCTCGGCCGCCTCCTCGATGCGGAAATAGGCGATGGTGGCCTGCAGCCGCTCGGCCTGGGTCGCCAACTCCTCCGAGGTCGCCGAGACCTGCTGGGATGCGCTGGCGTTCTGCTGGGTCACCTTGTCGAGCTGCTGGATCGCCTGGTTGATCTGCGCCGAGCCGACATCCTGCTCCCGGCACGCCGCCGAGATCTCTTCCACCAGCACGGCGGTCTTGCGGATGTCCGGCACCAGCCGCCCGAGCATCTCGCCGGCCTGCTGGGCCGCCCGGACCGTGTCGGCGGACAGGGTCCCGATCTCGGCGGCCGCGGCCTGCGAGCGCTCGGCGAGCTTCCTAACCTCCGAGGCCACCACCGCGAAGCCGCGGCCGTGCTCGCCCGCGCGGGCCGCCTCGACGGCGGCGTTCAAGGCCAGCAGGTCGGTCTGCCGGGCGATCTCCTGCACGATGGTGATCTTCTGCGCGATGGTCTGCATGGCATCGACCGCCCGGCCGACCGCGGCGCCGCTCGCCTCGGCGTCCTTGGCGGACTGGCGCGCGATGGTCTCGGTCTGGCTGGCGTTCTCGGCGTTCTGCTTCACGTTGGCGGCCATCTCCTCCATGGACGCCGACGCCTCCTCGGTGGAGGCCGCCTGCTCGGTGGAGCCCTGCGACAGCTGCTCGGCGGAGGCCGACAGCTCCTGCGAACCCGCCGACACGTTGCTCGAAGCGAGCATGACCTGGCCCACGACCTCGCGAAGCTTCAGGTTCATCGCCTGCACGGCGCTCAGCAGGTCGCCGATCTCGTCGTTGCTGGTCGCGGCCACGTCCTGCTTCAGGTCGCCCTCGGCGACGCGGCTCGCGGCGGCGACGGCCCGCTGCAGGCCCCGGGAGATCGACAGCGACAGCCAGATCGCCATGGCGAGCCCGACCGCCACCGCGCCGAGGATCACCGCGAGCAGCACCGTCCGGGTGGTCTCGTAGGCCGCCTGGGTGTCGCGGACGAAGCTCTGGGCGATGCCCTCCTCGTAGGCGCGCAGCTTCAAGGCCTCGTCGACCACCGCCAACCGCGCCTGCGTGAACGGGCCGATGAGGACCTGCAGCGCCTTGGAATCGGTGTTGGCGAGACCGAGGGTGAAGATCCGCTCTGCGATCGGCTCCCAGGTCCTGACCGCGGCGGCGATGACCTTGACCGCGTCGAGGAAGCCGGCGGCGCGGCCGGCCTCGGTGAGCCGGGCGAGGTCCTGCTCGAGCTGGCGGCGATGCTCCTGGTACTGGTCGGCGTATTTCGCGAGCAGCCCGTCGTCGCCGATCATCACCTCGCGGTAGATCTCGGCCAGCAGCCGCGTGACCCGCAGCTCGATGGCGTCGACGAGGCGGCGGTTCTCCACCGACAGGTCCGGGCGGGCGGCCAGCTCCTCGATCCGGGCCATCACGGTCGCGTAGGCGGCCGTCTGCTCGCCGCCGGCCAGGGCGACGGCATTGTTGTTGCCGTTCTTGGACGAGAATTCCATGCCCCTGGCACCGGCCTCGGTCAGCCGCCGCCACGTGTCCTGCAGGGGCAGGATGCGGGCGCGCTCGTCCCCGGTGGTCTGGTCCGAGAACTCCTGCAGGAGCGCGCGGAACCGGTCGTCGGTGGCCTTGAAGTCGGCCACGAGCTTCGCGCGACCGGCATCGGTCGGCTCCAGGAGCGTGCGGTTGAAGATGCGCCCCGCCTCGACCGAGAGGGTTTCGAAGCGCAGGACGCGCTGGACCTGCGCGAACGGGCCGGACGCGAAGCCCTGCATCCGCCCGTTCGACGCACCCAGGCTCGCGATGGCGAGGTACCCGGCCCCGCCCAGGAGGACGAGAAGCAAACCGAAGCTCAGTGCCAGTTTGACTCGGATCGTGAAACGCATGGATCTGCTCTGCTGGGTGTCGGGTCCGAGGGCGCGCGCCGCCGACGGGGAGACCGGTTCGGCGGCGCGCGCGCCCTATCGAGGCGTTGGAGTCGAGCCCGATTGCACCGCGATCGGGAACGGCTCCGGGTGTCCGCTCACGCGGCGCGGATGAAGTCCGCGTCGCGGGCGTCGCGGGCGTCGCCCTCGCTCATGTCGAGGTCGAAGCCCCCGCCGGAGGGCAGGGTCTGCCGGCCGGGACGGGCCTTCACCCGGGCCGAAGCCGGGGGCGTCCCCATCCGGGTTGCGGTCGCCCGCAGCCGAGCGGCCGCGGCGTCGCCCCCCGTGGCCGCCTCCTCGATGCGGAAGTAGGCGATGGTGGCCTGAAGGCGCTCGGCCTGGGTCGCCAACTCCTCCGAGGTCGCCGAGACCTGCTGGGACGCGCTGGCGTTCTGCTGCGTGACCTTGTCGAGCTGCTGGATCGCCTGGTTGATCTGCGACGAGCCGACATCCTGCTCCCGGCACGCCGCCGAGATCTCCTCCACCAGAAGCGCGGTCTTGCGGATGTCGGGCACCAGCCGCCCCAGCATCTCGCCGGCCTGCTGGGCCGCCTTGACCGTGTCGGCGGACAGCGTCCCGATCTCGGCAGCCGCGGCCTGGCTGCGCTCGGCGAGCTTCCGCACCTCCGAGGCCACCACCGCGAAGCCGCGGCCGTGCTCGCCGGCGCGCGCCGCCTCGACGGCAGCGTTCAAGGCCAGCAGATCGGTCTGCCGGGCGATCTCCTGCACGATGGTGATCTTCTGGGCGATGGTCTGCATGGCGTCGACCGCCCGGCCCACCGCGGCGCCGCTCGCCTCGGCGTCCTTGGCCGACTGGCGCGCGATCGCCTCGGTCTGGCTGGCGTTCTCGGCGTTCTGCTTCACGTTGGCGGCCATCTCCTCGACGGAGGCGGACGCCTCCTCGGTGGAGGCCGCCTGCTCGGTGGAGCCCTGCGACAGCTGCTCGGCCGAGGCCGACAGCTCCTGAGAGCCCGCCGAGACGTTGCCGGCGGCGGTGGCGGCCTCCGTCACCACGGCCCGGAGCTTGCCCAGCATCTGCTCCAGGGCGATGCCGAGGACGTCCTTGTCGGACAGGCGCTTGGCCTCGACGGTCAGATCGCCCGCCGCGATCGCCGAGGCGACGCCGGCGATCACCTGCAGGTTGTCGGTGGTCGCCCGGAGATGGGCCTGGACCTCGCTGCTGAGCCCGCCGAAATCCTGCGTGAGGGTCTTGGTGAAGTCGCCGAGCGAGGCGGCGGCCAGCACGTCCGAGATCTCCCGGAAGGCCTGCTCCACCGCCTGGGCGGTGCCCTGGATCCGGCCGACCTCGTCGAGGCGGCCGGTGTCGAACGGCGTCGCCAGGGTCGCCAGGCGGGCGCTGATCGCGGTGACCGGCTTCGCCACGGTGCGGACCAGCACGAACCCGATCGCGACGGCGATCACGAGGTTGGCCGCGATGCCGAGCAGGATCATCTGCGTCGTGGTCTCGAAGGCCGCATTCTGCGCGTCCTGGCGGGTGCGCATCAGGGTGTTCTCGACGTTGACCATCTCGGCGACCTCGGCGCGCAGGCCGTCCATGGCCGCCTTGCCGGCGCCGGCGATCTCGGTCTGGCGCGCGGCCTCGCGGGTCTCGGGGTTGGCCATCCCGGCGATGCCCTTCTCGGCGACGCCGTCGTGCCAGGCCTCGGCCTGCTTGCGGATCGTCTCGAGCCGCTCCTGCTGGGCCGGGTTGTCGGAGGTCAGCGCCTTGGCCTGCCGCCAGGCGGCGTTGAAGGCCTCCCAGCCCTTCTGGTAGGGCGCCAGGAACTTGGCATCCCCGGAGAGCAGGAAGCCGCGATAGCCGGTCTCCTGGTTGACCATGCCGGCCAGCGCCCGGTCGGCGGCGTCGATCACCTTGATGGTGTGGTCGGTCCAGTTCACCGACTGACGGATCTCGGCCGATTTCCAGTACACCACGCCGTTGATGCCGAGGCCGACCAGCAGCATCAGGGTGAAGGCCAGGAACAGCTTTCGCGGTATCGAGATGTTGTCGAGCATGTTCATGGCCTTCGTCCTTCGAAGCGGGGATCTCGGTCGGGAGCACCCTGCGGCTGGCGGGGTCCGGGCGGGCCCGGACGGCGGTTGATCGTGGTGGTGCCGGCCGGGACGGGACGCCCGGTCGGCGCCGCTCAGGCGGCGCGGATGAACTCCGAATCGCGGGCGTCGCCCTCGTTCATGTCCAGGACGAAGCCATCCTGTGAGGCCGCCGCGACCGGAGCGTTGATCCGGGCGGGGCGGTTCTTGGCTGCGGCCTTGGCCGGCGCGGCCATCCGGGCCGCCGTCCTCCGCAGCTGCGCGGCCGGGGCGTCGGCCCCCGCCGCGTCGATGCGGAAGTAGGCGATGGTCGCCTGCAGCCGCTCGGCTTGCGTGGCCAGCTCCTCCGAGGTCGCCGAGACCTGTTGGGACGCGCTGGCGTTCTGCTGGGTCACCTTGTCGAGCTGCTGGATCGCCTGGTTGATCTGCGCCGAGCCGACATCCTGCTCCCGGCACGCCGCCGAGATCTCTTCCACCAGCCCCGCGGTCCTGCGGATGTCGGGCACCAGCCGGCCGAGCATCTCGCCGGCCTGCTGGGCCGCCTTGACCGTGTCGGCGGACAGCGTCCCGATCTCGGCGGCCGCGGCCTGCGAGCGCTCGGCGAGCTTCCTCACCTCCGAGGCCACCACCGCGAAGCCGCGGCCGTGCTCGCCGGCGCGCGCCGCCTCGACGGCGGCGTTCAAGGCCAGCAGATCGGTCTGCCGGGCGATCTCCTGCACGATGGTGATCTTCTGGGCGATGGTCTGCATGGCGTCGACGGCCCGGCCCACCGCGGCACCGCTCGCCTCGGCGTCCTTGGCGGACTGGCGCGCGATGGTCTCGGTCTGGCTGGCGTTCTCGGCGTTCTGCTTCACGTTGGCGGCCATTTCTTCCATGGACGCCGACGCCTCCTCGGTGGAGGCCGCCTGCTCGGTGGAGCCCTGCGACAGCTGATCGGCCGAGGCCGACAGCTCCTGCGAACCCGCCGACACGTTCCCGGCGGCGACCGACGCGTCGGCCACCACGGCCCGGAGCTTGCCCAGCATCGTCTGCAGCGCCCGGCCCATCGAGTCCCTGTCGGAGAGGGGGCGCGCCTCGACCGTGAGGTCGCCCGCCGCGATCGCGTTGGCGATCGCGGCCGTGTCGTTGAGGCTGGCGGTCATGCGGTTCAGGGCGGCGACGAGGTCGCCGATCTCGTCCCGCGAGGTCGCGGTGATCGTCGTGCCGAGGTCTCCCACGGCGACGGCCTCGGCGAGCGAGACCGCCCGCAGGAGACCGCGCGCGATCGAGACGGCGAGCCAGGTGGCGATGACGAAGCCGAGGAGAAGCGCCCCGGCGACCGTGGCGATCAGGATCGTCCGCCCGTCGCGCATTTCCAGCCGGGCGCGCTCGGCCGTCTCGGCCATCTGCTGGGTCTCGTACTGGACCAGGGCGTCGAAGGCCTGGAGCGTCCCCGTGCTGGCGGTGGCGTAATCCCCCGCCGCAAGGTCGGCGGCCCGGATGGTCGCGCCGTTCTCGACCGTGGCCAGGGCCTTCCGGAACGAGGCGATCCAGAGGTCGAACGCGGGTCGGACGGGCGTCCCCTGGGCGTGGTCGCCGGCCATCCCGCGCTTGAATTCGATCAGGGCGCGGAGCAGCGCGTCGAGGCTCGGCGCGAGGTCGGATTCCCGCCGCCGCGCGGCTTTCACAGACTGCTCCAGAACGGGGTAGCTGGTCGCCCCGGTGGTGGCCTGCAGGCCGCCCCAGGCCCGTTCGATCCGGATCTGGAGCGCCGCGACGGCGCGGGCCACGCCGGCGTCGGCGCCGGCCTTCGCCGAGACGGCCTCGAGATCCGCCTGCAGCGCCCGCAGCGCCGGGGTGCCGACCCCATCGATCTCGGCCCAGGTCCGGACATTGGAATTGACCTGGGTCAGCGTGATGACCTGCCCGGCGATCACCTTCTGCTTCTCGAACCTTTCCTTGGCCTCATCGTAGAGCCGCAGGCCTTTCTCGGCCTCGATCAGATCCTTGACCCTGGACAGCTTCGCCTGGAGGGCGTTGCGCTTCTCCGCAGCCTGCTTGGCGAAATCGGCCATCTGGTCGTCGTCGACTGAGATCACCGCGGCGCGCGTCAGCGACATGGCGCCGAGCAGATCGGCCTTGGCCTCCTGCACGAGGGTGTTCAGGTCCGCGCGGCCGAGCACGTATTGCAGGGCCGCGTCGGCATTCACGAGCTTGTAATAGCCGACCCAACCCGCCAGGCCGACGAGGATCAGCATGACCCCGAACCCGGCCGCGAGCTTGGCCTTGATTGAAAAGCGCATCGATAATCTCCAAGCGCAATCAGTTCAGTATTTGCTGCATATCCGGAATAATGACGAAATCTTCTCCGGACTTCACAATGGAGCGGATGTATTCGGGCCGCCACGCCGTGCCGATCTTGGGCGCGGGCTGGCGGGTCTCCAGCGGAACCGCGGTCACCTCGAACACCTTGTCGGCCACCAGCGCGACCAGGGTCGGGTCGCCGTCGAGATCGAGCTCGATCACCACGAAGCGGGTGTCCGGCGTCGCGGCGTCCATCGGCATGCCGAAGCGCTCGCGGATGTCGGCGAGCGGCACGACGTTGCCGCGCACGTTCACCACGTGGCCGAGATGCGGCCGCGCGCCGGCGACCCGGGTGGTCGGGATCGGATCGATGATCTCGCGCACCATCCCGGCCCCGAGCGCGAAG
This sequence comes from Methylobacterium sp. WL7, assembly GCF_008040085.1. Taxonomy (NCBI): domain Bacteria; kingdom Pseudomonadati; phylum Pseudomonadota; class Alphaproteobacteria; order Hyphomicrobiales; family Methylobacteriaceae; genus Methylobacterium; species Methylobacterium sp. WL7. Next base: position 12,061 of record NZ_VRVG01000128.1, read on the forward strand.
GTCTCGGTGCCGATCCGCATCATCACGACCTGGAGGGCGTGGCCCTGCTCGATCGCCTCGACGAAATCGGTCATCACGCCACCTCGCGGTATTCGCGCGGCCCGTCCGGGGCGGCGCCGATCTGTCCGCCGGCCATCAGCTGGGCCGGGTCGATGATGAGCGCCGCGGTGCCGTCGCCCAGGATCGTGGCGCCCGAGAAGGTCGTGACGTCGGCGTGCAGCTTCGACAGCGACTTGATCACCGTCTGGTGGTTGCCGAGGATCTGGTCGGCCACGAGCCCGAACCGGGCCTCGCCCACCGAGACGATGATCACCTTCTGGTACGGGTCCGGCTCGCCGGCCTCCGCGAACAGGCTGCGCAGCCGCAGGAACGGCACGAGGTCGCCGCGGATGTTGAGGAAGTCCCGGCCGCGCTCGCTGCGCCCGCCCTCGGGCAGCTCGACGCATTCCTCCACGGCCGCCAGCGGCAGCACGTAGCGGCCCTCCCCGACCCGGATCAGCAGGCCCTCGATGATCGCCAGCGTCAGCGGCAGGCGCAGCACGAGGGCGGTGCCCGCCCCCGGCGCGGTGGCGATGTCGATCGAGCCGCGCAGGGCCTCGATGGTCCGCTTGACCACGTCCATGCCGACGCCGCGGCCCGACAGCGCCGAGATCGCCTGCGCCGTGGAGAAGCCCGGCGCGAACAGGAACTGGTAGACCTGCTGGTCGGTGAGCGGGGTGCCGGGGGCGACCAGCCCGCGCTCCTCGGCCTTGGCGCGGATGCGCGCCACGTCGAGCCCGGCGCCGTCGTCCCGCACGGTGACGTGGACCTGGGCGCCGACATGCTCGGCGCTGAGCGTGATCCGCCCGGTGGCGTCCTTGCCGGAGGCGCCCCGGCGGGCCGGGTCCTCGATGCCGTGATCGATCGCGTTGCGGATCAGGTGCACCAGCGGGTCGGCCAGGCGCTCGATCACGGTCTTGTCGAGTTCGGTCTCCTCGCCCTCGGTCACGAAGGTCACGGGCTTGCCGAGATCCCCCGACAGGTCGTGGACCAGGCGCCGGAACCGGCCGAACAGCGCCCCGATCGGCACCATGCGGATGCTCATGGTGGTGTCGCGCAGCTGCGCCGACAGGCGCTCGATCTCCTCCGCGATGGTCTGGAGCCCGGCATCGGCGTGGAGGCCGGCGAGCTGGCTCAGCCGGGCCTGGGCGATCACCAGCTCGCCGACCCGGTCAAGCAACTCGTCCAGCCGCTCGGCCTCGACCCGCATGGTGCCGGCCGTGCGCGGCTCGGCGTGGCGGGCGGGGCCCCGGCGCTCCGGGGTTTTCGCGGCCGGCGGGGGCGCAGTCGGCGGCCGGGCCACGGGCGCCGACTCCGACACCGACGGCACGGGAGCCGGCGCCGGCGCGACGGCCGGCAGGGCGGCCCGCTCCGGCGCCGGCTCCGGGAAGTCCGGGGGCGCGTCGCGCGGTGCATCCAAGGGCGTCAGGGTCAGGACCATGTCGTCGCGCACGAACAGGAAGACGTCCTCGATCGCCTCCCTCGTCGCGGCGCCGCGCAGGGTCACGTCCCAGCCGAGCGCCAGGCTCTCCGGGTCCAGGGCGGCGAGGTCGGGCAGCGCGTCGAGGCGGGGTACGATCGTGCAGGGGCCCAGCTCGCGCAGCTCGTCGAGGAGCGCCAGCGGGTTGGTGCCGTTGCGCAGCACCTCCGGGGCGAACGCGATCCCGATCCGCCAGCCCGCGGCCGGCTCCGGCGCGTCGGCGGCCTCATGGGCGGCCCCCTGGGCGGCCTCCTGGGCGGCCCCCTCTGCCCCCGCCCGCTGAGCCGGCTGGGCCTGCGCCCGGCCGACCAGGCGCTCGAGTTCGGCCAGGATCGCCTCGCCGATCACCGGGGCGGTGGCGTCGGGATCCTCGATCAGCGTGCGGATGTAGTCTTTCGCCGACAGCGAGACGTTGACCAGTTCGGCGCTGATCGGCACCGCGCCGCGCCGGACCAGGTCGAAGGCGGTCTCGAAGTCGTGCGTGAAGGCCGCGACCTGGTCGAAGCCGAACATCGCCCCCGATCCCTTGATCGTGTGCAGGGCCCGGAACGCGGTGTCGACCAGCGCCGTGTCGCCGGGCCGGTCGCCGAGGTCGAGCAGCGTGGTCTCGAGGCGGTCGAGAAGCTCGTTGGCCTCCGCCAGGAACACCGCGCGTGGATCGTGATCAGTCATCGTCGAGCGGATCCCGTTGCGCCGTCTTCGGATATACCGGGGCGATCACGCGCCCGCCGAGGGCGCCGGCCGAAGGCTAGACCGCGCGATCGACCCAAGATTCGGTCTGCCGATCGGAGCGTATCCTACTTTAAAACCGTTAAAAAATGAAGACCTGATGCCGTGAAGAATCACAAATCTTCGCTTTTTCCCCGACGAGATCATTTTTTTGAAAGGGTCTAATTTGGCAACGACCATGAAGCTCTAGGTTTAATCTTTCTATATATGATTTTTATTGATCGCGATCATAATATCCGGCATCCGATCCGGTCTTTTCGCCATATAACCTTCGGTAGTAGCACCAGATACGTTCATCGCGTTCCGAAGACGCACGCGAATTCAGAACAGGTCGACGCCGGCCAGGGGGTCGTCGTCGTGCGGCGGCGCCGGCGCCGCCTTGCCCAGCAGGCGGCGGGACATCCGCTCCCGCACCTCGCCGAGGGTGCAGCCGGCGATCATCGCGGCCGCCCAGTCCTGCTCCGCCTCGGCGCCGGCCTCCGGGGCCGCCTGAAGCGCCCGCAGGATCGCCTGCAGGTTCTGCATCCGCTGCTTGGCGAGGTCCTGGAACTGCATGGCCACGATCGCGCCCGAGACGTCCTGGGTGATCGCCTCGGTGGTCTGCACGGTCTGGCTCAGCACGCCGGCGAAGCGCGAACTCTGCTCGACCAGGGCCTGCATCACCAGGCGGACCCGGGCGTCGGCGTTGCGGCTCTCCACCGACATGTCGATGGTGGCGATGTCGTGCAGAAGGGCGTGGCTGCTGCGCAGGCCGCCGGCGATCGAGCCGATCTGCTGCTTGATCACCCCCGAAAGGGCGTTGATCGTGCCGGCCAGGCTGCGCACCTCGTCGGCGACCACCGCGAAGGCCTTCCCGGCCTCCCCGGCCCGGGCCGCCTCGATCTTGGCGTTCAGCGCCAGCAGGTTGGTCTGGCGGTTGATCTTCTCGATCTCGGCGACGCTGCCGTCCACGGAGGACAACTCGCCGAGGACGCCGTTCAACGCGTCCTCCATGGTGGCGCAGCGCGACGCCATGAAGCCGATCCGGTCGTTGAGCATCGCCAGGATCTCGCCGAGCGCCGCCGCGACCTCGGCGAGCGGCCGCTCGGCCCCGTCGATCCGCACCGACTGCACCGCCGTCACCAGCCCCTGCACGATCTCGGACTGGCCCCGCGTGGTCGCGGCGATCCGCTGGAACCGGTCCGACAGGCCGTGCACGTCCGTCTCGACATCCGCCGAGATGATCCCGAGCTCGTCGATCAGCGCGTCCAGGGTCCGGCGCTGGACCTCCGACAGGCCGAGCCGCGCCTGGAGCAGGTCGGCGGCCGCGCTCCGGCCCTCCGGACGCGCCGCCACCGGCTCGGCGACGGGCTCGTCCCGCTCGGGCACCTGAGCCGCGCCCGGCTCGAATGCGTCCGCCGGAACGGTCCTCGGATTCGCGCGCCCCCAGAAGGCCATCACCGTGTATTCCTCGAACTCTGCCAGATCTTGCCGGGGACAAGCTCGAACGCAGGACTGTCGATCACCCGGTTCCTAGCTGCCTCATCTGAATGAAAAGTTATGCTCCAGGCTGTATGACGCCTGATCATGCAGATGATGTGACTCAGTGTGCTTCGACATGACCACTATCTCAAGAATGCCAAATATCAATACGATCCGTGTATTGGTGCTGAAATACGATCGGATACCAATGCTCGCCGGATAGGCAGATCGAAACAAAGCCTATGAATTCGCCAAATATAAAATCCGCGATCGGCCCCATCCGTGCGGTTTTCAACAGGAATCGCGGCACGACGGGTCGGACAATCCCGACCGCTATGGTCAGTTCAAGGAAACCTCAATGGGCGCGATTCTTTAAGCGTCGGGCGGCAGCCAGCCCGGCCGCGCCTCAGCAGCGGATTGCTCATGGCCGAACACGTCACCCTCACGATGCCGGCGGATTGTACGCTGCGGACCGCGCAGGCGCTCCAGGGCGACCTGCTCGCGGCGGTCGAGGGCGGGTCGCGGCTCGTGCTGGATTGCGCCGCGATCGAACGGGTGGACGTCACCTTCGTCCAGCTCGTCGTCGCGGCCGCCCGGACCGCCGGCCGGCGCGGCCTCGCGCTGGACCTGACCAACCTGCCCGACACGGCCGCGGCGGCGTTCCGGCGCGCCGGCATCGCCCCGCACGCCCCGTTCGACGCCACCCCCGCTCTCTGATCCCAG
>NZ_VRVG01000129.1:0-16318 GCF_008040085.1 Methylobacterium sp. WL7
GATGCGCCGGTCTGGTGGCTCGAGCGGCGTGCCCAGAACCCGATCCCATCTCGAACTCGGCCGTTAAACACGCCAGCGCCCATGGTACTGTGTCTCAAGGCACGGGAGAGTCGGTCGCCGCCAGACCTGCACATCGCAAGAACACCACATCCCCTCGACACGAAGACTGAACGCAAACAGGCCGCCCCTCACTTGGGCGGCCTGTTTGCGTTTCAGGTGCTGCTCGAGCAGTCGCTCCTTACCACACCGTCATCTTCTCGCGATCGTCCGGTAATCGCGGCGATGCCAGGGTTTGCAAGCCGTTCACGCGGCTGAAGCCGACGTCTTCGCTGCTTGCGCGTTCGCCGGCTTCGGAGCGGGCCGAGACCCGCCCCCAACGGTCTCGGCCCGCCTTTGGCGGCCTGCGGGGGAGGGGAGCGGTATCGCCGTGATGATAGAGCAGCGTTCCCCCCCTTCGCGAGCCGCGCTATGGACTGGGTCCATGCGACTGCTCATCATCGAGGATGACCGGGAGGCGGCGGCCTATCTGGTGAAGGCGTTCCGCGAAACCGGGCACGTCGCCGACAGCGCGCATGACGGGCTCGACGGCTACGCGCTCGCCCGCGAGGGCGCCTACGACGTGCTGATCGTCGACCGGATGCTGCCGAAGCTCGACGGCCTGTCGCTGATCCGCTCCCTGCGCGAGCAGAGCGTCGCGACTCCGGTGCTGATCCTCTCCGCGCTGGGCCAGGTCGACGACCGGGTGAAGGGCCTGCGCGCCGGCGGCGACGACTACCTCCCGAAACCCTACGCGTTCTCGGAGCTGCTCGCCCGCACCGAGGCGCTCGCCCGGCGGCAGGCCGGATCGGGCGCGGCGGAGGAGACCCGTTACCGGGTCGGCGATCTCGAACTCGACCGCCTGTCCCATCGGGTCACCCGCGCCGGCCGCGAGATCCTGCTGCAGCCGCGGGAGTTCCGTCTGCTCGAATACCTGATGCGGCATGCCGGCCAAGTGGTGACCCGGACGATGCTGCTCGAGCATGTCTGGGACTACCATTTCGATCCGCAGACCAACGTCATCGACGTTCACGTCTCGCGCCTGCGCGGCAAGCTCGACAAGGGCTTCGCGTCGCCGATCATCCATACGGTCCGGGGCGCCGGCTACGTCCTGCGCTTCGATGAGGGTGCCACCGGGTGAGCATGGGCCTCCCGGTCGAGCCGATGCCCCGGGAGACCGTCGGGGCGCGGGTCCAGAAGCTGTTCCGCACCACCGCGTTCAAGCTGTCGCTCGCCTACCTGGCGATCTTCGCGCTCTGCGCCTTCCTGGCGCTCGGCTACGTCGCCTGGAACGCCCGGGCGGTGCTGGACGACCAGATCGTCTCGACCATCGATGCCGAGATCAACGGCCTGTCCGAGCAGTACAATGCCGGGGGGCTGCGGCGGCTGATCACCGTGGTCGAGCGCCGGTCCCGCGAGCCGGGTGCCTCGCTATATCTGGTGACCACCGCGAGCGGCGAGCACGTCGTCGGCAATGTCGGCTACGTGCCGGCGGCGGTGCTGGCGAGCCCCGGCCAGAGCGAGACCCGATACGGGCGGGGCGATTCGGACGTCGATCCCCATCGCGCAATCGTGCGGGTCTTCACCCTTCCGGGCGGGTTCCGGCTGCTCGTCGGACGCGACACCGAGGAGCGCGACCGGTTGCGTGCGGTGATCGGCCGGGCGTTCGGAACCTCCCTCGCCGCCGTGGTGATCCTGGGCGTGATCGGCGGCTGGCTGGCGGCGAGCCGGGTCCTGCGCCGGGTCGACGCCATGACGCAGACCACCCGGGCGATCATGGCGGGCGACCTCGACGGCCGGCTCTACGTCGCGGGCAACGGCGACGAGCTGGACCGCCTCGCCGCGAGCCTCAACCTGATGCTGGAGCGGATCGGCGAACTGATGCGCGGGATGCGCGAGGTCTCCGACAACATCGCCCACGACTTGAAGACCCCGCTGACGCGCCTGCGCAACCGTGCCGACGAGGCCCTACGCAAGGCCGCCTCGCCGGACGAGCTGCGGATCGCCCTGGAGGCGGTGATCGAGGAGAGCGACGGTCTGATCCGGGTGTTCAACGCGCTTCTGATGATCGCGCGCCTGGAAGCCGGCAACGCCCGGGAGATTCTGGCGCCGGTCGATCTCGGCGCCGCCGTCCGGGAGGTTGGAGAACTCTACGAGGCGCTGGCCGAGGACCAAGGGCTGGCCCTCGACGTGCGCGCGGAGGATGGCCTGATCATCGCAGGCAACCGTGAGCTGATCGGGCAGGCGCTGTCCAACCTGATCGACAACGCCCTCAAATACGGGGCCGACGGATCGGAGGCGCGGGTGGCGGTGGAGGCCGCGCGCTCAGGGGATGCCGTCCGTCTCACCGTGTCGGATCACGGACCGGGTATCCCGGAGGCCGAACGGGAGCGCGTGTTGAGCCGGTTCGTCCGCTTGGAGGACGCGCGCTCGCGGCCGGGCTTCGGGCTGGGGCTCAGCCTGGTCAACGCCGTGGTGCGCCTGCATCGTGGGACGCTGCGGCTGTCCGATAACGCGCCGGGGCTGCGGATCGAGCTTGCCTTCCCGGCGCAGGGTGCATCCGCGGATTCGGGTGACGGCGCGGCCGAACCGACACCGTCTTCGGCGGATGCGCCGGGTGGGTCGATTTCGCGTCGGCCTTGAGGCAGGTACGTCGTCACGACATTCCGGCATCCCGCCACCGCGACCCAGGAGGTTCCATGACCCTCACGTCCAAGACCGCCCTCGTCACCGGATCCACCAGCGGAATCGGACTTGCCATCGCTCGCAGCCTTGCGGCCGAGGGGGCCAACGTCGTGCTCAACGGCTTCGGGGATGCCCAGGCCATCGAGGAAACCCGGGCCGGGATCGAGCGCCAGCATGGGGTGAAGGTTCAGTATTCGGCGGCCGACATGAGCAAGCCCGAGGCGATCGCCGGGATGGTGCGGGAGGCGGAGGCGGCGTTCGGCGCCATCGACGTGCTGGTCAACAATGCGGGCATCCAGTTCGTCTCGCCGATCGAGGATTTTCCACCGGAGAAGTGGGAGCAGATCATCGCCATCAACCTGTCGTCGGCGTTTCACGCGATGCATGCCGCGATCCCCGGCATGAAGGCCCGCGGCTGGGGGCGGATCATCAACACCGCCTCGGCGCACTCGCTGGTCGCCTCACCGTTCAAGTCCGCCTACGTGGCGGCCAAGCATGGGATCAGCGGGCTCAGCAAGGCCGCAGCCCTCGAACTGGCGCCGCACAGGATCACGGTGAACTGCATCTCGCCGGGCTACGTCTGGACGCCTCTGGTTGAGGCACAGATTCCCGACACCATGAAGGCGCGCGGCTTGACCAAGGAGCAGGTGATCGAGGACGTGATGCTGAAGGCGCAGCCGACCAAGGAGTTCGTCACCGTCGATCAGGTGGCGGCGCTCGCGGTGTTCCTGTGCTCCGATGCGGCGAGCCAGATCACCGGGGCCAACATCAGCATGGATGGCGGCTGGACCGCTCAGTAGCGTCGCAAAGAGGCGGCCTCGCCGGAACGTCGGCGAGGCCGCCTAAGATCACCGGCGCCCGTGGAACAGCAGGGCGATCCCGTAGCCGACCGCGCCGGCGATCAGCAGCGCGACCAGCGGGTTCTCCTCGACCCGGGCCCCGACGGCGGCGCGGCCGTCACGCAGGTAGGCACCGCCCCGCTCGTAGGCGTCGCCCGCGACGTCGCCGGCCCGGCCGTAGGCGTCTCCGGCATAGTCGCTCGCCTTGTCGGCGAGGTCCCGGGCCTTGTCCTTGACCTGCCCGTAGGCGTTCTCAGCCTGCCCCTGGACATCGCGAACCCGGCCTTCCACCGAATCCCGGTTCGAGCCCACGAAGTCGCCAGCCGCACCCTGGGCCTTGCCCAGGGCTTCCTTGGCGCCGCCGACGATCCGATCCGTATCCACCATGACACTCTCCTCGACGTGACCGCGGCACCGGTACGAGAGGAGGTGCCGCAGGATTCCTCATCGTGCAGCGAACGCGCGAGACCGGGTTTGCGCACCGTGCCCCGGCGATTTTCTGCGCCTCCGGCCGCTCGACGTCGATCAAGGTAAACGGGCGGCGCCGGAACGGGGCGCCGAGCCTCAGAGGCCGATCAGCTCGGCGATGGCCGCAGCACCAGCGGCCGGCGAGGTCTCCCCGCGGGCAACGCCGGCCTCGGCCTCGGCGGTGCTGCGCCGGACCTCCGGCGAGCCGACGAGGCGCTGGTGCAAACGCTCGTGGACGAGCGCCCACATCCATTTCACGTCCTGCGTCCGGCGCTTGGCCTGGATCTCCCCGGTGGCGGTGAGCTTTTCCCGGTGATCGACGATCCGCGCCCAGAGCGCGTCGAGGCGCAGGTTGTGGAAGCCCGAGATCGTCACCACCGGCGGCGTCCAGGTCGACGAGGCGGGGGTGAGGATATGCAGGGCGGCGCGGTATTCGGAGGCCGCCGCGTTGGCCCGCTGTTCGGCCTCGCCGGAATCGGCCTTGTTGACTGCGATCATGTCGGCGAGTTCCAGGATGCCCTTCTTGATCCCCTGAAGCTCGTCGCCGGCCCCGGGCAGCATCAGCACGAGGAAGAAGTCGGTGAGGTCGGCGACCGCGGTCTCCGACTGGCCGACGCCTACCGTCTCCACCAGGATCACGTCGAAGCCCGCCGCCTCGCAGAGCAGCATGGTCTCGCGGGTCTTGGCCGCCACGCCACCCAGCGTGCCCGAGGACGGGGAGGGGCGGATGAACGCCTTGGGATCGTGGGCGAGCCGGGCCATCCGGGTCTTGTCGCCGAGGATCGAGCCGCCGGTACGCGACGAGGACGGGTCGACAGCCAACACCGCGACCTTGTGGCCGGCCTCCGTCAGGTTCGATCCGAGGGCATCGATGGTCGTGGACTTGCCGACCCCCGGCACGCCGGTGATGCCGACCCGGATCGCCTTGCCGGTCTCCGGCAGGACCGAGTCGATCAGGGCGGCGGCGAGCGCCCGATGGTCGGCGCGTTTCGATTCCGCCAGGGTGATCGCCCGGGCCAGGGCGGCACGGTCGCCGCCCAGCAGGCGCGCGCGCAGGCTCTCGATGTCGATGGTCGGCGTCATGGGTCCTTCATGGCGGCGCTTGGCGCTGCCGTCGAGGGGGTATCGCCGACCGGGCCGCAGCCTCACGGTCTGAACCGGCTCGACGCGCGCGCGATCAGGCCCGCACGGTCGACCCCCAGGCCTGTGTCTGCGGCACCACGGGGGGCTGAATACCCGTACTCCACAGGGCCGGTGGGCGATCGTGCCCCGCCACGGTCACGATCCTGCGCGACGGATGGCGCCCCGCCCGAACGCACCCGGATCATGTCGAGCCACACCGTCTCACGCCGCGCACTCCTCCGGATCGGCGCCCTCGCGGGGGCGGCAGGGCTCGCCCCGAGCCTCGGCGCCTGCGTCACCGATGACCTCGGCACGTCCGCGGCGCTGCCCGAAAAGCAGTCGGCGCTGGATGTCATGCCGGTGCTGCTGGTGGCTACGACGCGCAAGCCGGTGGGCAACCCGCCCCGGCCGCCATACTTCAATTCCGAGCGCGGGCGCGGCCTGAGCTTCGCGGAGGTGCGCCTGTCGCCCCCCGATCGCTCGCTGCTCGGCAAGGTGTCGGCGGTCATCACCGGCGACTGGACCATCGGGGCGGTGCCCAAGACCGAGAGCGGCCCGGGTGCCGCCGAGGCCTTCGCGCAGGCGGCGCTCGGCCGCGACGTGCTGATCTACGTCCATGGATACCGGGAATCGTTCGAATCCGCGGCCGTGAGCGCCGCGCGCCTGTCGGACGGCATCCGGTTCCGGGGCGTCTCGGGCCTGTTCACCTGGCCGTCCGCCGCCGCGACCTTCGACTACAATTACGACCGCGAGAGCGCGCTCTGGTCGCGCGACGCCTTCGAGGATCTGCTGAAGGCCGTCACGTCCACGTCGAGCGCCGGGCGGATCAACATCGTCGCCCACTCGATGGGCACGCTGCTGACCCTCGAGACCATCCGGATGCTCCGCGCCGAGGCCGGCGAGGCCGCGATGGCGCGCATCGGCGCGGTGGTGCTGGCCGCCCCCGACATCGACTTCGACCTGTTCTCGAACGGCGTCGCCCGGCTCGGCCCCGACGTGTCGAAGATCACCGTGATCTCCTCGACCAACGACCGGGCGCTCGAACTCTCTGCGGCGATCGCAGGAGGCGTCCGGGCCGGCGCTGCCGACCGCGCCAAGCTCGAGGCGCTCGGCGTGCGCGTGGCCGACGCCTCCGATTACGGCGGCGGCTTGATCAACCACGACCTGTTCCTGTCGAACCCCGAGGTGCAGGCGGTGGTCAAGCGCGCCATCGCCCGCGGGGCGGGGGTCTGAGGGAGCCAGAGCCCGGCGCTCACCCCATCCGGGTCGCCATGCTCTGCGGCGGCAGGGGCTCTTCGGGGAGGATCGGCGCGTCGCCGGACGCGTCGAGATGGTCGATCCGTTCGGCCCAGACCCGGAAGCCGACGAGGGGATTGGGGCCGAACGTGTGGGTCAGCGGCACGTCCGCGGCGTCGCGGCCGTAGGCGACCATCACCCGGCCGATCCGCGGGCTGTTGTTGCGCGGGTCGAACACGTGCCAGCGTCCGCCGAGAAACACCTCCATCCAGGCCGCGAAGTCGCCGGCCGGGTGCGGCTCTGGCTCGCCGATGAAGCTGACGTAGCCCGTGCAGTAGCGGGTCGGCACGTTGAGGGCGCGGCAGAAGGCCACGGCCAGGTGGGTGAAGTCGCGGCAGACGCCCCGGCCGCCGGCATAGGCGTCCTGCGCCGTGCGGTCGCCGTGGGCGAACTCGTACCCGAACGCGATGTGGTCGTGCACGAAGTCGCAGACCGCCTGGACACGACCCCAGCCCGGCTCGACATGTCCGAACAGCCGCCATGCCTCGTCGGCCAGCAGGTCGGATTCGCAGTAGCGGCTGGGCAGCAGGAACACGATCGTCTCTGCCGGGAGCGCCTCGATCGCGTGCTGCTCGGCCTCCGGATGGGCCGGGTCCGGGCTTCCGTCGTCGCCGATCACCGCGTCAGTCCCGAGGGTGAAGTTCCCCGCCGGGGCGGTCAGGCGGCCGCACAGGTTGCCGAAGCCGTCGCGATAGAGATCGACCGGCACCGGCGGCTCGGTTCGGAGCGTGTCGGGCGCCTCGAGGGCGTCCGCCCGGGTGGGATGCACGTTGAGCATCACCACCATCGGAACCGGATAGGGGAAGGCATAGCGCATCTCGCAGCCGAGCCTGATCCGCATCCGCGGTGATCCTTCTTTCCGTTCGGTTTCGTTATGGCCGCCGCCCGGCAGGATTCGCGCCATGCTTTCACGGCGGACTGGTTGAGACGGGCTTGGCGGGCGTCCGGTTCACCCCTACAGCATCCGCGCGCGGCGCTCATGACCGCCGGGGTAAGCTTAGGCATTTCTCCCCGGGGCGGTGCGTCGCACCCGCGCGCGATCCCGCTGACCGGGCGCGCCAAGGACGGTTACGAGAAGGATGCCGGCCATGTTCACGCTCGAGATCGAGGGCACCGCCGTGGCGGTGATCAACAGCGACGAGGCGTCCGCCAAGGACCTCTTCACCTGCGAGGGTTTCAAGGAAGACATCCGGACGATGACGAGCGACGGCAAGCCGCTCTGGAACGGCACCTCGCCGCTCACGATCCGCGCTGCCAACGAGGACGAGATCGAGATCTTCGAGGATGCGCTCGCCGAGGATGACGGCGAAGGCGAGTTCACCGACGACAAGCACCATGCCGGCGGCGACACCGCCGACGAGGAGGACGAGGACGAGGCGGACATCGTCTTCCTGGTCGATATCGACGAGGCGGACGAGGACGACGAAGCCGACGCCTGAGATCTGCCGCTGAACTTGGCCGCCTCCCGGGGGTTTCCGAACCGATTCGGACTCAACCCGGGAGGAACGACATGGCTGACAGCAGGCGAATCGTGGATGCGCTGGTGCGTGCCCGCCGCGGCGGCATCGCGGCCAGCGCGGCATTGGGCGGCCTCGCGCTGATCGGTGGGCTCGCCTACCGGGCCCTGCGCGGGGCCGCGCCACCGGAGACGGGCGGCCCGGATTTTTCCAAGGTCGACGAGGACGAGGCGCGGCTGATGCTTCGGGCGATGGTGGCGGCCACCATCGCGGACGGCATGGTCGACACGGCCGAGCGCAAGCGCCTCGACGCGGCGGTGGAAGGCGCCGGCCTCGATGCCGACGGGCGGGCCTGGCTCGACCGCGAGCTGGCGAGCCCGGCCGAGATCGACGAGATCGCCGAGCGGGTGGACGATCCCGATGCGGCGGCGCGGATCTACGCGGCGGCCCGGCTCGCCATCGATCCCGACACGCTGCAGGAGCGGCAGTTCCTGAAGATGCTCGCCGAGGCCTTGGACGTGCCCGGCGAGGCGACGGCCCGGATCGAGCGCGACATCGCCGCCTGAACGACTTTCATTCCCGGCTATGCACCTCCCGAAACGGCCGAGCTTCGTGCTAGGTCTGTCCGGGCGGTGAACCGGGCCGATGCGTCCCGGCCGCGGAGGGCCGGGACGTTTCATGCCGACGCTGTCATTGCCCGCTTTGTCCCGTGCGCGACGAGCCGTCCGAAGTCTCGTCGGAGCCTTGCTGGTCGGAGGCCTGACCGCGATGAGCGCACACGTCCTCGCCGCCGAGCCGGTACCGCCGCCCCTGACGCTCACCGGCCAGGGCAGCTTCTTCGTCGGCGGTCGCAACATCCAGTCCGACACGCTGTCGACTTTGCCGGCCTACGCGCCCTCGGGGACGATCAGCGTCGATCAGGTCTATGTCCGCTATCAGATCCCGGTGGATCCTGTGCGGCCGCCCATGGGACTGATCCACGGCCCACAGAACAAACCCGTGCGCGCGGGATAGATTACGTCCACAGGATTGTAGCGTCAGCAGAGATGCCAATCCACCGTTACTAGATGCGCGAAGTTTATATCAGGAGCCTCGCAGAACTTGTTGAGCAGTAGACACCTGAATACGCAAGCGAGTGACAGTCTCTTTTTCCCACAGGATCATCCCTGGCTTGTGATCCACCCAGGGCAGCACGCTTGCATTCCAATCATAATAGGGCCCAATTTCCCTTTCCATAAACTCTCTATGAGCCGCATCTACCTCCGCTTTAGTAAATAGGGCTGAGTCATGGTCGCTGATATGATCATTAATCGCCAGCAACTCTCTTCGGCCCAGCCCACCCAAGCCGACCTTGTAGTACCAGTCATCTTTCGACCGCGGCGTGTCGGAGTTCTCGCCCAGTCGCTTGTAGGCTGCGTCTAGGTAGCGCCGCACATCCGGCCCGTGGTCCCACCATCCAGTCTCGAGTTCTTTGTGTGGCACCCAGACGGTTACGGTTTCGACCGAGGCCGAAACGCCGATCGTCGTCTCCGCCTGTGAGTCTGCCGCGTCCACCACGAGCGCTTGGCCTGACGTCACCGTGGCTTCGCTCCCGGCGCTGGCCGTCGTGCGGTTCTTCGCATGTACCAGGGCGAAGATCGCGTCCGCCGCGGCGCTCGACACGCTGAGCGCTGAGCGCGGATCCGGCGAGCGCGCCGTGACGGCCGCCTCGTCCGGCTTAGATCCAGCAGGATCGGACGCACCAGCCCGGATGATCTGTAGGCTCGCTTGTGCGTGCGTGATCGATATTGTCGCGTAAGGCATCGTGCTGCTCCCCGTGCGAGGGTCAGGATTTCGATTTAGACCGCGCCCCGCCGCGTCCTAGACCGCATGCTGAGATTATACCTGCGACTGCGTTGCGCAGAAAAATGCCGCCGATAATGCTTTGCAACTCTTGGATTGTACCGCTTTTATCTTGACAATCAAGACGATCCACGGATGTTTTTCTGTCACATTAATTTCGGACAGGTTGTCTGCGTGCTGTGCGGTGCGGGTGAATGATGCCGGCCCGGCGAGGCTGCCACAGGGCCGTTTCGGCTCTCAGGCCGGTCCTATCAAACAGTTGATGACCGTTTCGCACTTCGCTCCGAGCGAGCACGGCGTTGGCTTGCCCACGCAAGTCTGATTAATCTCTTCGGCAACGGCGATGGCCGGGACGCAAGGTGTCAGGAGTGTCGATGTCCGCGCGGTCGCGCATAGAGAGGGCCGCCTGCACGATGTTGGCGGTCTTGACGATCCTGGGTGGTCCCGTCCGTGCCGCCGACCCGGGACCTGGCCCCCTGACGCTCGCCGGCCAGGGCAGCTTCTTCGTCGGCGGTCGCGACGTCTCGTCCGACACGCTCTCGACCCTGCCGGCCTACGCGCCGTCGGGGACGATCACGGTCGATCAGGTCTATGTCCGCTATCAGATCCCAGTGGACCCGGTGCGCCCGCCCGTGGTGCTGATCCACGGCTGCTGCCTCACGGGCAAGACCTGGGAGACGACCCCGGACGGGCGCATGGGTTGGGACGAGTTCTTCGTCCGCCGCGGCTTCCCGACCTACGTCATCGACCAGGCCTGGCGCGGCCGCTCTGCGATCAGCCCGGCCCAGATCGATGCGGTGAAGATGGGCAAGGCCGAGGCCGATTCCCTGCCGCCGGTCTTCTCTGCCGGGCGCGAGCCGGCCTGGGCGATCTTCCGGTTCGGGCCCGAATACCCGAAGGTGTTTCCGGGCATGCAGTTCCCCCTGGAGGCCCAGGGCGAGTTCTGGAAGCAGATGGTCGCCGACTGGTCCGCGGCCTTGCCAGTGCCGAACCCGACCGTGCCGGGCCTCTCGGAACTCGCGAAGCGGTTGAAGGGCGCGGTGCTGGTCTCGCACTCGCAATCGGGCATCTACCCATTCCAGACCGCCGCCCTCGACCGCACCGGGATCCGGGCCATCGTGGCGATCGAGCCCGCCGCCTGCCCGGATCCGGCCAAGGACGATCTGGCCCACTACAAGGACCTCCCGATCCTGGTCCTGTTCGGCGACAACGTCGACGCCTCGCCGCGCTGGGCACCCCGGCTCAAGCAGTGCCGCAGCTTCGTGGCGGCGGCGAACGCGGCCGGCGGCCGGGCCGAGCTGATCCTGCTCCCGGAGATCGGGATCCACGGCAACTCGCACATGCTGATGCAGGACAAGAACAGCCTCGACATCGCCGACTGGCTGGCCGGCTGGATCGAGAAGCGGGTGGGGAAATCCTGACGTCCGTCCCGTCGTTCCAACCACCCCCTCATCCTGAGAGGCTCTGAGTCTTTCGATCGATCGCCCTTCGATTTCCTATACACCCGACGCCTTGGTGGCCCCAGACGGGCTTATCCCCCCAGCAAGAGCCGCGGGTCCCCTCTCCCGTGCGGGAGAGGGACAGGGTGAGGGATGCGCGTTTTACGGATGGACCTAATCCCTCACCCCAACCCTCTCCCGCACGGGAGAGGGGGCGCGGCGCGCTTCGGCATCGACCTCGGGCCCAAACCTTCGGTGAATGTCCCACCTTGGATCACGGGCCGGGATGAACCTCCCGAGGAATGCTGCAGCGTCATCGTCTGTCGCCAGCGATGAATCGAAAGACGCACAGCCTCTGAGGTGGCGTAGCGAAGCGAAGCCCTCGAAAGAGGGCTCCAGCCGGCCGCGCGATCCCTGGAAGCCTCCTTCGAGGCCGCTGCGCGGCACCTTGTATTAGCGAATCATGTCAGATTGCCCCTGTCCCGCGAGGGATGCCGGCTCTGGGGTGGCCACCCCAGCGCCGGCGGCGACTGTCGGATCGTTGGCACCTGAGCCTGTGGCCTGCGCCGCGGGCTGGTCCTGAGCAGGATCGCAGTCGCCCTCTTCATCGGACCCGGATGGTTGATTGAACGCCCGGTTCGCATCGCAAGGATGGGACGACGAAGATGGCTCACTCTAGCAAACCCCGACGCCAAGCCAAGACCGCACCTACGAGCACACCCAAACCCACATCCAAGGGAGCACCCGAGAGCAGGCCCGAAGCCGGTACGCGGCCCGTAGCCGGGATCGATGTCGGCAAGGCGTTCCTGGACATCGCCCTGCATCCGGCGCCGCCCCACGGCTCGCCCGCCAAGCCCGGCAGCAAGCCGTGGCAGGTGGCCAACACCGTCGAGGGCTGGGACGCCCTGGCCGCCCAACTCACCGCCGCCGGTGTCACCTGCATCGGCCTGGAAGCGTCAGGCGGCTACGAGCGCGGCGTCGCCGATGCCCTGCGCGCCCGCGGCTTGGAGGTCCGCCTGACCCAGCCCCTGCAGGTCAAGGCGTTCGCCGAGATGCATCTGCGCCGGGCCAAGAACGACCGCCTCGACGCCCGGCTGATCGCCGCCTTCACGGCGCTGCGGGCCGAATACCAGGACGCCCGGGCCGCCCCCGACCCGCGCTTGCGCGCCTTCGCCGACCGCTTGGTGTTCATCGACCAGGCGATCGAGGATGCCGGCCGGGCGAAGCTGCGCCTGGAGCACCAGCTGGAACCGCGCCTGCGCCGCCAGCTGGAGGCCGATGCCCGCCGGGCCGGCGACCGCGCCGCGCGCGAACTCGCCCGCCTGGCGGCCGAGCTGCGCGCCCAGCCCGACCTGGCCGAGCGGCTCGACCTGCTGCTGTCGATCCCGGGGCTCGGCGAGAAGACCGCCCTGCGCCTGGTCGTGCAGATGCCCGAACTCGGGCGCCTGTCGCGCGAGCAGGCCGCCAGCCTGGCCGGCCTCGCCCCGTTCGACCACGACAGCGGCAAGCACGCCGGCGAGCGCCACATCGCCGGCGGTCGCGCCCGGGTGCGCACCGCCCTGTACACCGCCGCCCTGCCGGCCTCCTACCGCTGGAACCCCGCCCTCGTCGCCCTGCGCACCCGCCTCCAGGCCCGCGGCAAGACCCACAAGCAGGCCCTCATCGCCTGCGCCCGAAAGCTGCTCATCTACGCCAACACCGTCCTCGCCCGAGGCAAGCCATGGCGTCCCGCCACCGAGTGCGCATAACGGTTGCTCAGGATGAGGGGATTTGGGTTGGAGGACGGTCGTCCCCAGGATCAGCCCGGCTTCCGCTCGGTCAAAAATTGACCCATCCGCTCCAGCGCCCGGCGGATGTTCTCGGCCGAGTTGGCATAGGACAGGCGGATATAGCCCTCGCCGTGGATCCCGAAATCCGGTCCGCCAATCACCGCGACGCCCGCTTCCTCCAACAGGGTGGCGGCGAGCGGCTTGGCCTTCCAGCCGGTCTCGGAGACGTTCGGGAAGGCATAGAACGCGCCCTTCGGGGCGATGCACGACACGCCCGGCAGGGCGTTCAGCCCATCGACCACGATCGCCCGCCGCCGGTCGAACTCGGCGACCATCTCGGCCACGCAATCCTGCGGGCCGTCGAGCGCCGCGATGCCGGCCCATTGGGTTGAGGCGTTCACGCAGGAATGGGCGTTGACCGCAAGCTTCCGGGCCGCGTCGTAGAGGGGCTTGGGCCAGACCGACCAGCCGAGTCGCCAGCCGGTCATCGCGTAGGTCTTCGACGCACCGTCGAGATAGATCAGCCGGTCCCGGATTTCGGGATACTTCAGCAACGAGTGGTGGGCTTCGCCGTCATACGTCATCGTGCCGTAGATCTCGTCCGACAGCACCGCGACGTCGGGGTGGTCGGCGAGGCCCGCCACCAGGGCGTCGATCTCGGCCTTGGGCGTCACGCCGCCGGTCGGGTTGGCGGGTGAGTTGACGATCAGCAGGCGGGTCTTCGGCGTAATCAGTGCCAGGGTCTCGGCGGCCGAGAAGGCGAAGCCGTTCGCCTCGCGGATCGGCACCGGAACCGGCGTCGCGCCGGTGAACTCGATCATCGAGCGATAGATCGGAAATCCCGGATCTGGATACAGGATCTCGGCACCGGGCTCGCCGAACATCAGGATCGCCATGAACATGGTGACCTTGCCGCCCGGCACGATCATCACGGAGTCGGGCGAGACCTCGACGGCATGACGGCGGTGGATGTCGCGGGCCACGGCTTCGCGCAGGCCCGGAATGCCGGTTGCCGGCGTGTAGCCATGGTGCCCGTCGCGCAGGGCCTTGATGCCGGCCTCGACCACGTGGGCCGGCGTCGGCATGTCGGGCTGGCCGATGCCGAGGTTGATCACGTCCCGCCCTTGGGCCGAGAGCGCCTGGGCGCGGGCCAGCACCGCGAACGCGTTCTCCTCGCCGATGCGCGAGAAGGCCGGGACGACGTGCAGCATCGCGCTCTCCGCGGGACGATCGGTCTAGTGCTTGGTGCGCTCGGCGAGCTTCATGGCGCCGAACGACACCGCCGCGGCGATCGCGCCCAGGATCACGAAGGTCTTCACCGAGGCGTAGAACAGGGCCGGCTCGATGCCCGTGTCCGTGTAGAGAACCAGGCCGATGGCGGCCAACGGCAGGGAAAGCAGGATGAACAGGGGGACGAGCGGGTTCATGTTGGGCACTCGGATCCGGCGCGCGGTGGGCCGCGGCTCGTGGGCGTCAAGCCTGCATACCACCCTGCCGCAAAGGTTGGGACCCCGGCGGCGGCAGTTTTTCGCCGGATCGCGCCGCCGCTCACCGAAGCGCAAGCATTTAACCGGATACTGGCTTTCCGGGAGGAGATGCCAGTATGCGCCCAACAGCAGTTACGTCGAGAGGCAATAGCCAAAATCTATCGCCGCTCGACATCCTGACGGCGCAGATCGGCCGGCTCCTGCGGCATCCTGCCTACAGGCGCGAAAGTGTCGTCAGTTCGCTGCTGCAGCGCCACCTGCCGAAAGATGCCGGCTATGCCTGGAGCGGCGAAGCGGCCCTGCGCGAGCGACTCGGACGCGCCGCCCTGGACCCGGCGAGCATCGACCACCTCATTCGCAACACCCAGGCCGAGATCCAGCGGCTGCGGGGACCGAGCGACGCCTGACGGCCGTCAGGCCGGAACCCGCACGGTCGCCCGCAAGCCGCCGAGCGGGCTCTCGTGCAGGGCGATGTCCCCGCCATGGGCCCGGGCGATGTCCCGGGCGATCGCCAGCCCGAGCCCGGATCCGCCCGCATCCTGGCGGGCATCGTCGAGACGCACGAACGGCTTGAACACCTCCTCGCGGCTCTCGGGCGGGATCCCCGGCCCGTCATCGTCGATCGAGACGTAGAAGGCGCGGGCCTCCAGCCGGCCGGAGATCGCCACCGTCTCGCCGTAGCGGGCGGCGTTGGCGGCGAGGTTGAACAGGCAGCGCCGGAACGCGCCCGGGCGCACCGTGACCTCCGGGGCGCCTACGAGATTGACCTCCGAGACATGGGCGCCCAGGCGCTCGACGTCGCTGCGCAGGTCTTCCAGCAGCGCGCGCATGTCCGTGGGCGTCGCCGGCTCGGCGGAATCACCGCGCGCGAAGGCGAGGTAGCCCTCCAGCATCCGGCTCATCTCGTCGACATCGCGGCTGAGATCCTCGATCTCGCTGGTCTGCTCGAACAACGCCAGGGAGAGGCGGAAGCGCGTGAGGATGGTGCGCAGGTCGTGGCTCACACCGTTGAGCATCGTCGTGCGCTGCTCCATCGCCCGCTCGATGCGCCGCTTCATCTCGATGAAGGCGTGGCCCGCCTGGCGCACCTCCCGGGCTCCGCGTGGTCGGAACTCGATCTCCCGCCCTTTGCCGAAGCCCTCCGCCACCGCAGCGAGCCGCAGGATCGGCTTGATCTGGTTGCGCAGGAACAGGATCGCGACGCCGAGCAGCACCAGCGACGAGCCAATCATCCAGACCAGGAAGATGTGCGAGTTCGACGCGTAGGCTTGGCTGCGCCGGGCGGTGATCCGCATCACCCCGTCGGGGATCGCGACCCGGATCTCGATCAGGTTCGAGCGGCCGACGGTGTCGATCCAGAACGGCCGTCGGATCTGGCGGCTGATTTCGTCGGAGAGCGCCTCGTCCAGGATCGAGAAGAACGGCCGCGGCCCTTGGGTCGGTAGCTTGGCGCCCTTCAGGATGTCGAGATCGAGGTTCAGCCGCTCGGCGGCGATGCGCGACAGGGTCTCGGCATCCCTGTCCTGCGGATAGCTTTCGTAGATGTCGATCAGCGCGGCGACATCGGCGGTCACGGCAGCCGAGAGGCGCTTGGTCACGAGCTGCCAGTGCCGCTCCATGAACGTGTAGGCGATCACCGACTGGAGCAGGACCACGGGCGCGATGATGATGATCAGCGACCGGGCATAGAGCCCCTTCGGCAGGACATCGCCGATCGACCGGCTCACGCGCTTCCACAGCCGGTGCGGCGCCGAGCGCGGCCGCGCCGGTTCGGTCCGCAGGGCGCGCGCCAGGCCGGGATCGGGGGCGTTCACGAGACGCCGCGCCCGCGCCCGCCGAGGCGGGATGGGGATCGGCGACGTGGGGGCCGTCTCAGGG
>NZ_VRVG01000012.1:0-71131 GCF_008040085.1 Methylobacterium sp. WL7
CACAGGACCAGCAACATGATCTCCGGCAGCGGGTAGACCACCTTCCAACTCTGGCGCGGGTCTTCCAACGCCGAAAAATGCTCCACCAGTGCCTTGCCTGACATCGGATGCCTCACCAGACCGAGGCCCCCTGTGAATCACGCAAAAGGCAACACCGAAATCCATTCCTTTCAAGCGATCGCCCTGGCTGGCGGGGGTGGGGGGCATTGACGGTGTGTACGGCGTAGGGCCGAGGACAGCGGGGATCGTTTGTCCCGATGTGCGCCGCCGCGCTGCGCGCTGCCCCGCGACCACCCGCTTCAGGCCCGGAGGATTGCGTTGGCGGTCAACCGCACCGATCTGCTAGACCGGCCGGATGGCCGGCCTGAGAAGCCGGCGCAGAGACGGCCAGGGATCGGCTTATGGACTTTCTCAACGCGATGGGCGGGACCGCCGGCGGCTTCTTCGGAGCCGTGATCCCGTTCCTGTTCGTGCTCACCGTGGTGGTCTTCGTCCACGAGATGGGCCACTTCCTGGTCGGCCGCTGGTGCGGGGTGGGCGTGCACGCCTTCTCCCTCGGCTTCGGCCCGGAACTGTTCGGGTTTAACGACCGGCGCGGCACCCGCTGGAAGCTCTGCGCCATCCCGCTCGGCGGCTACGTGAAGTTCCACGGCGACGCCAACGGCGCCAGCATGCCGGATCCGGAGACGATCGCCCGGATGTCCCCGCACGAGCGGGCGATCAGCTTCCCGACCCAGCCCGTGGCCAAGCGCGCCGCGATCGTCGCCGCCGGCCCGGTGGCGAACTTTATCCTGGCGATCCTGCTGTTTGCCGGCGCGATCTGGCTGGCCGGGCGCTACGAGCTGCCCGCCCGGGTCTCCTCCGTGGAGCCCGGCAGCGTCGCCGCCCAGGCCGGCTTCCAACCCGGCGACGTGATCACCGCCATCGACGGCGAGAAGATCGGCGACTTCAACGCCATGTACCGCACCGTGACCGGCAGCGCCGGCACGCCGCTGACCTTCACGGTGGAGCGGGCCGAGCAACCGATCACCATCCAGGCGACGCCCGCCACCTATGAGGAGAAGACGCCCTTCGGCCGCCACCGGATCGGCCGGCTCGGCATCCGCTCGCCCGCAGGGTCGGAGGCGCGGCTCGTCCGGTACGGGGCGCTCGATTCCCTCGATCTCGGCGTGCGCGAGACCTACTTCGTGGTGGAGCGGACCTTCTCCTACTTGAGCAAACTCGCCACCGGTCGGGAATCGGCCGACCAGCTGTCGGGTCCGATCGGCATCGCCCGGGTTTCCGGCGAGGTCGCCAAGAACGGCGGCGTCGGGGGGCTCGTCGGCCTCATCGCGCTGCTCTCGGTCTCGATCGGCCTCCTGAACCTGTTCCCGGTGCCGCTGCTCGATGGCGGGCACCTGCTGTTCTACGCCTTCGAGGTCGTCCGCGGCCGTCCGCTCAGCGAGCGCGCCCAGGAGATCGGCTTCCGGATCGGCCTCGCCCTGGTCCTGATGCTGATGCTGTTCGCCGCCTGGAACGACATCCTCAACCTCGGCGCGTCCTGGCGGAACACCTGATCCAAGGACCCCGCGTGGGCACCGGTCCGATCTCCACCGGAATCGGTGCCCTAATCCCGCCGCGATACCGCCCGGAGACTGCCTCGAAGGCGCCCCGCCCGGTGCTTAAAACAGGGTTAACGCCAACATTGGTAGGCGCGAAAACAGGTGTGGCCGCAAAGATTTACAGGCCATTCACCATGATTGGGGCTTTGCCCGCACGGTCCGCCCGCCGTTAAGTGGCGCGAAGGCCACGACCCCCCAAAATCCCCTGACGATGGCCTCCCGCGCGTTTGCTTGGCAGGGGAATCCCGCTAAGAGCTACGCTTGGACCTGAAGCCACGCTTGGACCAGGGTGACAGGACGACCGGTCAACGGTCGCCTGTGACGGGCTAACCCCCGCGACCAGAACAGAAACGGGCGATTGCATGATGTCGTTGACGGGGAAGCCCCGACGTAAGTCGGTGCGGAAGACCATCGTCCTAGTCGCTGCCGGTGCGGGCCTGGTCCTGAGCGGTGCCGCCCAGGCGCAGCAGATCGTCGTCCAGGGCAACCAGCGCGTCGATGCCGACACGATCCGGTCCTACGTGACCGGGACGGCGTCCGGCTCCGCCGAGGAGGCCCGGCGCAACCTGCTCGCCAGCGGCATGTTCTCGGACGTGAAGGTCGCCCAGTCCGGCGGTCGCACGGTGGTCACCGTCCGCGAGAACAACCTGATCAACCGGGTCGTGTTCGAGGGCAACAAGAAGGTCGAGAAGGCGACGCTCGAGGGCATCGTCGAGGCGAAGGCCCGGGGCCCCTACAGCGAGGCCATCGTCAACGCCGACCTCGCCCGCATCCGCGACGTCTACAAGCGCTTCGGCCGCGGCACCGCCAAGGTCACCTACCGGACCGTGGACCTGCCGAACGGCCGGGTCGACGTGATCTACCAGGTCGACGAGGGCGACAAGACCGGCATCATCTCGATCAACTTCGTCGGCAACAACGCCTATTCGGAGCGGACCCTGAAGGGGCTGATGAGCTCCTCCGAGATGAATTTCCTGTCGTTCATCAAGACCTCCGACGTCTACGATCCGGACCGCATCACCACCGACCTGGACCAGGTGCGCCGCTACTACCTGAAGAACGGCTACGCCGACTTCCAGGTGGTCAGCGCCGACGCCCGCTATGTCGAGGGCGACAGCTCGGGCTACGTCATCACCGTCACGGTGAACGAGGGCGAGCAGTACAAGGTCGGCGCGGTGGCGGTGGATTCCCGCCTGCCCGGGATCGACACCGCCAAGCTCGACAGCAACATCACCGCCGCGGTGGGCGACGTCTACAACGCCGACGACGTGGAGCGGACGCTCAACAACGTCACCCGCGAGGTCAACCGCGCCGGCTACCCGTTCGCCCAGGTCCGCCCCACCGGCCAGCGCGACCCCGCGACCCACCAAGTCTCCCTGGGCTTCGTGGTCGAGGACGGCCCGCACGTCTACGTCGAGCGCATCAACATCCGCGGCAACACCCGCACCCGCGACTACGTCATCCGCCGCGAGCTGGATATCGCCGAGGGCGATGCCTACAACCGCGTGCTGACCGACCGGGCCGAGCGGCGCTTGAACGGCCTCGGCTTCTTCAAGAAGGTCCGGTTCTCCAACGAACCCGGCTCTGCGGCCGACCGCGTGGTCATCAACATCGATGTCGAGGATCAGCCCACGGGTTCGTTCTCGGTGGCGGGCGGCTATTCTACCCAGGACGGCATCATCGGCGAGGTCTCGGTCTCCGAGTCCAACTTCCTCGGCCGCGGCCAGTATGTCCGCCTCGCCGGCACGGGTGGCCAGTACTCGCGCGGCGTCGACTTCTCGTTCACCGAGCCGTACTTCCTCGGCTACCGGCTCGCCGCCGGCTTCGACGCCTTCTACAAGTACTCCGACCTGACCCGGTACTCGCGCTACGAGACCACGGTGTATGGCGGCCAGCTGCGCCTGGGCCTGCCGATCACCGAGGAGTTCGGCATCACCCTGCGCTACTCGCTGTACAACACCGAGCTGAAGGTGCCGAACACCCTCAAGCGGCCGTACAACGACTGCTCGACGCCGATCCCGGGCTACACCGCGACCTACGCGGGCGGCACGATCGACCCGAACAGCGGCCGCAACATCGGCGGCCAGTCGGTCTACCCGAACTGTGCGTATGACGGTGAAGCCTCGATCGCCATCAAGGGCTCGCAGGGCAACACGCTGACCTCGCTGGCCGGCCTGACGCTCGCCTACTCGACCCTCGACGTGGTTGGCGCGCCGCGCAACGGCCTCTACGCCGAACTGAAGCCCGACGTCGCGGGCCTGGGCGGCGACTCGAAGTTCTTCCGCGTCACCGCGGACGCGCGCTACTACAAGGAGTTGTTCGAGGACGTGATCGGCTTCGTCCGGTTCCAGGGCGGCCACATCAACGCCATCGACGGCAAGCCGCTTCGCGTCACCGACGAGTTCTTCCTCGGACCGTCGCTGGTCCGCGGCTTTGCGCCGAACGGTATCGGCCCGCGCGACGTCGGCATCGCCGACGCCCGCTCCAACGCCATCGGCGGATCCACCTACATCGGCGGTACCCTCGAAGTGCAGTTCCCGCTGCCCCTCATCCCGCGGGATCTGGGCCTGAAGGGCGCAGTCTTCGCCGATGCCGGTACGTTGTTCGGCTATAGCGGACGGCGCAACTTCAACGTGAACGGCGACGGCTTCATCAACGGGATCTCGCCGCAAACCGGGAAGTGCAACTTCTCTGCGTTCAACATCGGCGTCGAGCCGGAATGCGTGAACGTCCGCGACACGGCCGCGATCCGATCCTCGATCGGCGCGTCCATCCTGTGGAACTCGCCGCTCGGCCCCATCCGGTTCGACTACGCCTATGCCTTGACCAAGGACGAGGGTCAGTCGGTCTACGTGCCGCTGCTCGGCAAGGTCGGCCATATCGGCAAGGATCAGACCCAGGCGTTCCGCTTCTCCGGCGGCTCGCGGTTCTGATAAAAACCACGCGCACCGGCCGGATTTCTCCGGCCGGTGCGTTGCCCTGCATGTCAGATCCCGATTTCTTCGCCGCGACCGGCTTCCTCACCCTCGCCGACGTCGCCGCCGCAGCCGGTGCTTCCCTGCCCGAGGGCGCGGACCCCGAATGCAGGCTCAGAGCCGCGGCCCCGCTCGAGAGCGCCGGGCCGGACGACCTTGCCTACATGGACAATGCCCGCTACGGCGACGCGCTCGCCGCGACCCGGGCCGGCGCCTGCCTGGTGAGCCCGCGGTTCGCGGCGCGATGCCCGGCCGGGACCGTCGCGCTGGTCAGCCGGGACCCGTACCGGGCCTACGCCGCCCTGCTCGGGCGCCTGCACCCGGATGCCATGCGCCCCGGCTCGCAATTCGGCGGCCGCAGCATCGCCCCGGGCGCCCATGTCCACCCGGATGCGCGGCTGGAGGAGGGGGTCACGGTCGATCCCGGCGCGGTGATCGGCCCCGGTGTCGAGATCGGTTCAGGCAGCGTCATCGGCCCGAACGCGGTGATCGGCGCGGGCGTGCGGATCGGGCGCGACTGCTCCATCGGCGCCGGCACGACCTTGAGCCACGCGCTCGTCGGCAACCGGGTGATCCTGCATCCGGGTGCCCGGCTCGGCCAGGACGGGTTCGGCTTCGCCATGGGCGCGACCCATCTCAAGGTGCCCCAGATCGGCCGGGTGATCGTCCAGGACGATGTCGAGATCGGCGCCAACACGACGATCGACCGGGGTGCCTCGCGCGATACGGTCATCGGCGAGGGCACCAAGATCGATAACCTCGTCCAGATCGCCCACAACGTCGTCATCGGCCGCCACTGCGTGATCGTCTCCGGGGTCGGCATCTCGGGCTCGACCACGCTGGAAGACTACGTGGTGCTCGGCGGCCAGGTCGGCGTGGTCGGCCATCTGCGCATCGGCCGCGGCGCGCAGATCGCCGGCTCGTCCAACGTCAACCGCGATGTCCCGCCGGGCAGCCGCTGGGGCGGCACGCCGGCCAAGCCGGTGCGCGCGTGGTTCCGCGAGCTGACGACGCTGGCGCGGCTGGCCGAGCGCTCCGGCAAGGATCCGGAGAAGGATCCGGCTCCCGACGCCGGGTGATATCGGCCGGCCATCCCGGAAACCCTTGCATCTCCGCTGATTTCTTCCGAAGAGGGCGTCCGCCCGTCATGGGGGGCGGATATCGGTCCGCCCGATGGCGGTGACTCGAGGTACGGGATTCGATGAGCGAGGCGGCGCGCGACACCAACGAGGAACTGGGCACAGCCGACATCCAGACGCTGCTGGAGTTGCTGCCGCACCGCTACCCGTTCCTGATGATCGACCGCATCGTCGAGATCGATCGCGATGAATCCTGCGTCGGCATCAAGAACGTCACCGCCAACGAGCCGCAATTCATGGGGCATTTCCCCGGGATGCCGGTCTTCCCCGGGGTGCTGCTGATCGAGGGCATGGCCCAGACCGCCGGCGCGATTTGCTGCCGTCACATCCGGACGGACGAGCTGCGCACCAAGCAGGTGTTCTTCATGACCATCGACAAGTGCAAGTTCCGCAAGCCGGTCACTCCCGGCGACCAGGTGCGCTTCCACATGAAGAAGATGAACCACCGCCGGACCATGTGGTGGTTCCGTGGCGAGGCCCGGGTCGACGGTGTGCTCGTGGCGGAGGCCGAGATCGGCGCCATGCTGGTGACGGAGTGAGCGACGCCCTGATCCACCCGAGCGCCGTGATCGAGTCGGGCGCCGCGATCGGCGAGGGCGTGCGGATCGGCCCGTTCTGCCATG
This sequence comes from Methylobacterium sp. WL7, assembly GCF_008040085.1. Classification (NCBI taxonomy): domain Bacteria; kingdom Pseudomonadati; phylum Pseudomonadota; class Alphaproteobacteria; order Hyphomicrobiales; family Methylobacteriaceae; genus Methylobacterium; species Methylobacterium sp. WL7. The sequence continues at coordinate 6,339 of NZ_VRVG01000012.1, forward strand.
TCGGGCCCGAGGTCGTGCTGGGCGAAGGCTGCGAGCTCCTCAGCCACGTGGTGTTGGCCGGTCGTACGACGATCGGCCCCCGCACCCGGATCTTCCCCTTCGCCTCCATCGGCCACCAGCCGCAGGATCTGAAATACCGGGGCGAGGCCTCGACGCTGACGATCGGGGCCGATTGCCTGATCCGCGAGGGCGTGACAATGAACCCCGGCACCAGCGGGGGCGGCCTCGAGACCTCGGTCGGCGATCACTGCACCTTCCTGGCGAATTCCCATGTCGGCCACGATTGTCGGGTCGGCGACCACGTCATCTTCTCCAACAACGTGATGCTGGCCGGCCATTGCAGCGTCGGCGATTACGCGATCCTGGGCGGCGGCGCCGCGGTGATCCAGTTCGCCCGGGTCGGCGCCCACGCCTTCGTCGGCGGCCTCTCGGGGCTGGAGAACGACTGCATCCCCTACGGCATGGTGCTCGGCAACCGTGCGTATCTTTCGGGGCTCAACATCATAGGCCTGCAGCGCCGCGGCTTCGCCCGCGAGGACATCCACGCCCTCCGGCGGGCCTACCGCCTGCTGTTCGCCCCCGAGGGCACGCTGATGGAGCGGGTCGAGGACGTGGCCGCGACCTTCGAGTCCCACACCGCCGTGTCCGAGATCCTCGCCTTCATCCGCGCCGGCGGCAAGCGCTCGATCTGCACGCCGCGCGAGCTTCCGGTCCCGATCGGGGCAGCCTGAGCCTACCCGCATGGACGAGGCCGCTCCACTGCCCGAGGGTACGCTCGTCCTGATCGCCGGCGCCGGCCGGCTGCCCGAACTCGTCGCCGAGTCGCTGACCCGGACGCACCGGCCGTTCCGGCTGATTGCGCTCCGCGGCTTCACCGATCGGTCCCTGCGTGCCCGGGCCGACGCGACCGTCGACCTCCTCGACCTCGCCGCGATCCTCAAGCTGCTCCGCGCCTGGGGCCCGGCCGTGATGGTCCCGGCGGGCGGGGTCTCCCGGCCGAGCCCGGCTGCGCTGCTCAATGCCGGCGCGGCTTTGCGCAACCGCGAGACCCTGCGGGCGATCGCCGGCGGCGGCGACGACCGGCTGCTGCGCGCCGCCCTGGCGTTGGTGGAAGAGGAAGGCCACCGGGTGCTGGGCGTCCACGAGGCCGCCCCGGATCTGCTCTGCCCGGAGGGCCGGCTCGGGCGCCTCGGGCCCGACGCGGATGCCGACCTGTCGATCCGCACCGGGCGCGGGGTGCTCGACGCGCTCTCGCCCTACGATCTCGGGCAGGCGGTGGCGGTCTCCGGCGAGCGGGTAATCGCCGTCGAGGGGCCGGAGGGCACCGACCGCATGCTCGCCCGCGCCCGGGCGCTCGGCCGCAGGCCGTTCGGGCGGGGACGGGCGCTGCCCGCGACCGTGCTGGTGAAGGCGCCGAAGCTCGGCCAGGACCTGCGCATCGACCTGCCGGCGATCGGCCCCCGGACCGTGCGCAACGCCGCCGCGGCCGGCTGCGTCGGGCTGGCGCTCGAAGCCGGCGGCACTTTGGTGATTGATCGGGTCGCCACGGCGGCCGAAGCCGACCGCCTCGGTCTGTTCCTGGTCGGCTACGGAACCGCGCCATGAGCGCTGCCGCTATGTCCCCATCCAAGACAATCTGGCTGGTGGCCGGCGAGGATTCGGGGGACCAACTCGGCGCCAAGCTGATGCGGGCGCTGCGCGCGGCGGCGCCCGGAACCGTGTTCGGCGGCGTCGGCGGCGAGGCCATGGCCGAGGAGGGGTTCACCTCCCTGTTCCCCCTCGATGACGTCGCCGTCATGGGCTACCTCCCGGTGCTCGCCCGGGCTCGGACGCTGCTGCGGCGCATCCGCGAGACCGCGACCGCGGTGGTGCGCGCCCGGCCCGACGTGTTGGTGATCATCGACAGCCCGGGCTTCACCCATGCCGTCGCCCAGCGGGTCCGGAAGGCGGCGCCCGGCATCCCGATCGTCGACTACGTGTCGCCGAGCGTCTGGGCCTGGCGGCCCTGGCGGGCCAAGGGCATGCGCGGCTTCATCGACCACGTGATGGCGCTGCTGCCGTTCGAGCCCGCCGCGCATCTGCGTCTCGGCGGCCCGCCCTGCACCTATGTCGGCCACCCGCTGATCGAGCGGTTTCCTGACTTGCGCCCCGCCGCGGCGGAGGTCCGGCGGCGGGAGGCGGTCCCCTACCGCCTCGTGGTCCTGCCGGGCTCCCGCCGGGCCGAGATCGACCGGCTGATGCCGGTCTTCGGGCAGGCGCTCGAGCTTGTCTCCCGCGTCCTGGAGGTGGAAGCGGTCCTGCCGGCCGTGACCCGCCACCGGGCCCTGATCGAGCGGCTGGCCCTGAACTGGCCCGTGCCCGTCCAGGTGCTGACCGGCGAGGCGCCGAAATACGCCGCGTTCCGGGGCGCCCGGGCGGCGCTCGCGGCCTCCGGCACCGTCACGCTGGAACTGGCGCTGGCGGGCGTCCCGATGGTGGTGGCCTACAAGGTCTCGCGCGCGGAGGAGTTCATCGCCCGCCGCCTGATCCAGGTCCCCAGCATCGTGCTGCCGAACCTGATCCTGGCCGACAACGCCATGCCGGAATTCGTCCAGGCGGATTGTACGCCCGAGCACTTGGCTCGGGCCCTGCTGCCACTGCTGGCAGGCGGCCCGGAGCGCGACGCGCAAAGCGACGCGCTCGCCCGGATCGACGGAAGGATGCGGCTTTCCGGGGACGACACGCCGAGCCGGGCCGCTGCCCGGATTGTGCTGGATGCCGCCGTGGGGACGCGGGATCGGAGTCGTTTGACGCCTCAAGCTCATCGCGCGGTTTAACGGGTCAATCTCCCTGTCTTTCCGGGGGCGCGGAGCCGAACCCGGAACCCGTAACCGCCGACAATCCTAGGTCTTGATCTGCCGACGGTTATGGATCCCGGGTTCGGCTCCGCGCCCCCGGGACGACAGGGAGCATGTCCCGGCGTCGAGGCGATGCTTGAGCGCGGACCGACGATCGCCGGTCCAGGATGTTCGCATCCTGCCGCTCGTCACCCCCCGCGCCGCCCGCAGCGCACGTAGGCCGCTGTGCCGCGCCCGCTCGACCAGGTGAGGCGGTCGCCGTCGACCACGAGCCGCACCTGCGAGGACCAGTGCCGGCCGCGGTCGCTGCATTCGGCGGCGACCACCCAGGCGTTGCCGACGCGGCGGCCGTCGTGGAAATTGCAGATCGTGCGGCCGGCCCGGGCTCGCTCCGGCGTGATGGTGGCCGGGATGTAGCCCCGGCGCCGGGAGCGTGCCGAGCAGGCATCTGCGGTCGGCCCCCAGATTCCGGCATATTCAGGATTGGCCGGGCCCGCTTGCCTGGAGGATACGGGCGCCGCCGGGGGAACGATTGCCCCTTGCGTGCCTGGATCCGCCGGGCTCCGAGCCGCCTGGGAGGCCATTGGCGGCCCAGTGTCCAAACCCTGCGCAGCCGGTGCGGCCTCGTCGAGCGCGTCGAGCGTCACGACCCGACGGCCCGGGGGCTTCGGGGCCGGAGCGGGCCGGGTTTCGGCCTGCTGGGTCCGGAACGGCATGTCCTCGGTGAGGTAGATCGCGCTATAGCCGAAAAGCCCGGCCCAGCCGAGGACCAGGAGCGCAGGCACGACGAAGCGGCGCTTGGAGCCGGTACGGGGTTCATCACCCGGATCGGCCAGCACGACCGCACCCATCCTCACCCCCTGATCCAGGCATCCGGTGCCGATTCGGTCGCCGGGTCGCTGGGGAAAAGGATGCCCCAACAAGAGGCTAGGGGGAACTGCCGCGTCGTTCAGCGTCCGAAGATCCCCTTCAGGAACTGGGCGGTGCGGTTGCGCTTGCGCTTGCGCTCCAGTTCCGCGGCGTCCTTGAGCCATGCGACCTGCACCACCCGGCGCTCACCCTCGAACGGCTCGTGGCCATGCCAGGAATTGTCGGCCCGCAGGAAGGCGAACATCGTCCCCATGGTCGGGGGCACCTCCACCGCGAAGGGCGCGTAGTTGCGGCCGTCGTAGAGCACCCGCAAGCGTCCGGCGGCCGGGGCGTCCCAGGCGTCGTTCATGTAGACGAGCAGCGTCAGCACCTTCGATGGGCCGTCGGTGTGGATCGAACCGTATTTGAGCTGGCTCTTCCGCATGATCGTGGTCAGCCGCGGGCAGGAAACCAGGTCGATTCCGAACTTCTCGCCGAGGATGTCAGAGAACGCATCGCTCTCCAGTTCGTCGATCAGCGCCTTGAACCGGCCCTTGAGCGCGACCTCGTCCACCGTCAGGTAGCCGGGCTTTGCGATGTCCGGGAAGTCGCGCCGGATCGCGTCGATGGCGTCCGGGTTCAGGACGTTGGTGCCCAGCGTGTACGGGTAGGGCTCGCGGGCCACCGGGGCGGCACGCACCGCGGAAACGTCGAGGATCGAGAGGGCGGACATCTGCGGGTCCCTGGTCTCCGGCGCGCGACGGCCGGCACGCCGGCGCCAGGGGCGCGTGCCGGAGGATCATCGGGGCGTGCGGGCCGGGCGCGCCCATGGGGCGTCCGCGGTCATCCAATCTCGAGCGCTTCCCCTGATCCTGGAATCCCATAATCCGGTGATTGCGGCGGTCCAACGGCGAAAGCCGTGTGGTGGCGCATTCCGGTGACAGTCTCGGGGCGCCTGGCCGTGCAGGATGGCGCGATGCCCGAGGACTTTCTTCTCGGGTGCGTACCCGGAACCCGTCCGCGATGAGGCCGCTGGTCCTCGCCTTGCTGTGCGTTCACCTTGTCGCGATGGCGGCCGGGGTGAGCGCGTTCGCGCAATCGTCGCGGTCGTCGCGCCCCGCCGGGACGGCGCGGATGAGCTGCGCCGAGGCGATGGCGCTGGTGAAGAGCGAGGGCGACGTGGTGATCGCCGGCGGCACCGCTCCGGAGCGTTTCGTCAGCGGCCCGGGCCAGTGCACCGGCGCCGAGATAGCCGAACTCCGCTTCGTCCCCACCCGCGACAATCCGCAATGCCCGATCGGCTATCGCTGCCGCGAACCGGGCTTCGAGGAGTGGAACTGGTAGCGCGGGACGCGGCGTGGCGTCGCCTCGGCCGGTTCGTGACGAAACTTTCACGTGACAGCGCCCGCGAAGTGCCACGTTCTCGCCACGACCCAGGGCCAAGGCCGCCGGGTTGCGTTCCCGAATGAACGCTCACGTTAGGCGGGAGACACGCGTGGCTTCAATCAGGACCGGGCTCGGGATCCAGGCCGTGCTGACGGCCGTGGCCGCGCTGATCCTGCTGGCGCTTCCGGGGATCCCCAGCCCGCCGCTTTACGTCTCGCTCGCCGGCTTCGTGATGGCCGGCATCCTGATCGCCGCCAACGGCATCTCGGCCTACCTGAAGGTCTTCGTCTCGGTCTACGGGTTCGGCTACCTGCTGCTCGCCGGCCTGAAGACGATCGCCGCCATGGGCCTGCTGCCCCCGGTGGTGGCCGCACTGCTGCCGCCGGACTTCGCCGCCACCGGCGCGGTGGTGTTCGGCGCCATCGTGCTCGCCGTCTCGCATCTCGGTCCGATCCGCGCGATCACCGACATCGCCGACCCGTATTTCGCCAACCGCGACAAGCCGACCAAGGAGATCGGCCTGTTCCGCTGGTTCGGCAGCACCGAGGGCCGGATCGGCCGCAACCTCGTCGCGCTGTCGATCTTCGTGAACTTCGCCGACGTGGCGCTGACCCTGCGGTTCAACTTCTTTTACCGCGACATCTACAACGCGCTGCAGGAATACGACGCGACGGCGTTCTGGTACCAGCTGCTCTGGATCTTCGTTCCGCTGGCGACGCTCAACATCGCCATCGGCATGTTCGACCTGTTCGTCGATTCCTCGCTGCACATCCGCTGGCGGACCTGGCTGACCCACAGCCTATACGAGCGCTGGCTGGGCAACGGCACCCATTACCGCATCCCGTTCACCGACGAGGAAGCCGACAACCCGGATCAGCGTATCCAGGCCGACGTCAACCTGTTCATCCAGCAGACCGCGAGCCTGTCGATCCGGCTGCTCAGCCAGGCGGCGCAGCTCGTCTCGTTCATCGTGATCCTGTGGACGCTGTCGCGCGACTTCGTCGTGCCGTTCACCGACACGGTGATCCCGGGCTTCCTGGTCTGGCTAGTGATCGCCTACGCGGTGGTCGGCACGTGGCTCACCCACCTGATCGGCCGGCCCCTGATCGGGCTCAACTTCCGGCAGGAGCAGGTCGAGGCCGATTTCCGCTTCTCGCTGGCCCGCAACCGGATCTACTCGGAGCAGATCGCGCTGCTGCGCGGCGAGCGCGCGGAGGCGACGCGGCTCGGCTCGCTGTTCCACATGATCATCGACAACTACGTCGGCATCATCTTCCGGCGCATCAAGCTGATCGCCTTCACGTTCAGCTACCGGCAGGCCAGCGTGATCTTCCCGATGGTGCTCGCCGCGCCGTCGTTCTTCGCCAAGAAGATCACGCTCGGCGCCCTGCAGCAGACCTCGCAGGCGTTCTCGCAGGTGCAGAGCTCCCTGTCGTTCTTCGTAGACTCGTACACGACCCTCGCCTCGTACAAGGCCAACACCATCCGTCTCGGCTCCTTCCGCCGCGCGATGAGCAAGGCCGAGGCACTGGAATCAGCGGGCTACGGGCTGGTCCAGGGCAACGAGACCGCCAACGGCGTCACCGCCCGTGGGCTGGTGCTCGCCCTGCCGGACGGCCGCGAGATCGTCTCGGCACCGGAGCTGACCCTGGCCCGGGGCGGCGCCACCCTGGTCACCGGCCCCTCGGGCTCCGGCAAATCGACGCTGTTCCGGGCGATCGCGGGCATCTGGCCGTTCGGCAAGGGCCGGGTGGACGTGCCAGCCGGGCAGTCTACGCTGCTGCTGCCGCAGCGGCCCTACATTCCGCAGGGGACGCTGCGCGGCGCGGTGGTCTACCCGAACACCATCGACCAGTTCTCGGACGACGCGATCCGCGATGCCCTGACCGCCGCCCAGCTGCCGCACCTGATCGACCGCCTGGACGAGACCGATACTTGGGAGCGGCGCCTGTCCGGCGGCGAGCAGCAGCGCCTCGCCATCGCCCGGGCGATCCTGGCCAAACCCGCCTGGCTGTTCCTCGACGAGTCGACCGCATCGCTGGACGAGCCGTCCGAGGCCAAGATCTACCGGATGCTGCGCGAGCGGCTGCCCGACACCACCATCGTGTCGATCGGCCACCGCTCCACGCTCGATGCATTCCACGAGCGGCGGATCGTGCTTGAGCCCCAGGGCGACCTGTTCACGCCCCGGGAGCGCCGGGAGCCCCAGCCGGCAAGATAAGTGGCCTTTGTCCCAGAAGGCCGGGGAAAATGCCCCGTAGAAGTTGCGAGATGGAAATAAGAACGGAACCTGTGACTGCGGGGTCCGTTTGTCATGCGCTGAATAAATCGGAGGAACGCATGACCAAGATCAAGACCCTCGCGGGCGCCGGCGCTCTCATCCTGATGTCGACTGCTGCCTTCGCGGCGCCGTGCGCGACCGGGACGACCGTGACGCGCGACAAGGAAGCCAGCAAGGCCTCGACCGTGGATCCGAGCGTGAAGACCCCGACCACCCCGGGTGCCAAGGCTGAGTCGCCCGGCACCGTCGGCGCCATGACCAACGCCGGCACCGCGACCTCGCCGTCGGACGTGCAGGCTCAGTCGCAGGGCAAGCCGACCGCCGCGCAGGCCGGCAAGGGCGGCGACGACTGCTGATCTCCGCTCCATCATCTGACGTCACGACGAACGCCCGCCCGGCCCTGCCGAGGCGGGCGTTCCCGTGCTCCGGGATGCTTACGCGGCCCGGCGCAGCTTCGAGGCTGCCCGAGCCGCTCGGGTGACGGCGTCGCGGTCGAGGACCCCGGGCTTCACGACCCAGCTGCCGCCGACGCACAGAACTGACGGAACGGCCAGCCAATCCGGAGCGGTCGCCTCGGTGATTCCGCCGGTCGGGCAGAACTTCACACGGCCGAACACGGGCGTCAGCGCCTTCAGTGCCTTGATCCCGCCCGCGGCCTCGGCCGGGAAGAACTTGAACCGGTCGAGACCGTGGTCCAGGCCGCGCATGATGTCGGCGGCGGTGGCGATGCCCGGCAGGTAGGGCACGCCGTTGGCCTTGACGGCATCGGTCAGCGGGTCCGTGAGCCCCGGCGAGACGATGAACTCCGCCCCGGCCGCCAAGGCGCTGTCGAGGTCGCCGGGGTTCAGGACCGTGCCGGCCCCGACCACCGCCCCCTCGACCTGGGCCATCTCTCGGATCACCTCAAGGGCGGCGGGGGTGCGCAGGGTGACCTCCAGGGCGGTCAGCCCGCCCGCCACCAGAGCTTCGGCGATCGGCCTGGCCTGGGCGACATCCTCGATGACGAGGACCGGGATGACGGGCACGGAGCGCATCAGCGCGTCGATGCTGGTCAGATCGTTCATGATCGGCTTCTCCGGTTCGACGTTCAGAGGCCGGCCGCGGCGAGCATGGCGGAGGCGCCCCGTTCGGCGGTGTCGGCCCCTTGGCGCATGAAAGCGAACAACTCCCGGCCGGTTCCGGCCTCGGGAACCGGCTGAACGGCCTCCTCCCGGGCGGCCAGCTCGGCGTCGTCGACCAGCACCTGCAGGAGGCCTTCGGCCGCGCTGAGGCGGACGATGTCGCCGTCGCGGATCCGCCCGATGGCCCCGCCGCCGAGCGCTTCTGGGCTCAAGTGGATGGCCGCCGGCACCTTGCCGGAGGCGCCGGACATGCGCCCGTCCGTCACCAGGGCGACCTTATGGCCGCGATCCTGGAGCACGCCGAGCGGCGGCGTCAGCTTGTGAAGCTCGGGCATGCCGTTTGCGCGCGGCCCTTGGAAGCGGACCACTACGACCACGTCGCGCTCCAATTCGCCGGCCTTGAACGCTTTGAGCACGTCGTCCTGGTCGGAGAACACCCGGGCCGGGGCCTCGATGGTCCGGCGGATCTCCTCGACGGCGCTGGTCTTGAACGTCGCCCGGCCGAGGTTGCCGGTCACCAGCCGCATGCCGCCATCCGCCTGGAACGGGTTGCCGGGCCGGCGGATCATGGTGTCGTCCAGGCTCTCCGGCACGGCATCCTGGAAGGCGAGATCGTCGCCGTCGAGCTTCGGGTCGCGGGCATGGTCGCGCAGGGACTGGCCGGCCACCGTCAGGATGTCGTCGTGCAGCAGCCCGGCATCGAGCAGGGCGGCCATGACGAAGCTCATGCCCCCGGCGGCGTGGAAGTGGTTCACGTCGCCCGCGCCGTTCGGGTAGACCCGGGCGATCAGCGGCACGGCGTTGGACAGCCGGTCGATATCCGCCCAGTCGATGACGATGCCGGCGGCGCGCGCGATGGCCGGCAGGTGGATCGCGTGGTTGGTCGAGCCGCCGGTGGCGAGCAGGCCGACCGCGGCGTTCACGATCGCCTTCTCGTCCACGCACAGGCCGAGCGGCCGGTAATCGTTGCCGGCGGCGCCGATCTCGGTGAGCCGATGGATCGCCGCCCGGGTCACCGCCTGGCGCAGCTTCGTACCCGGATTGATGAACGAGGCGCCCGGCATGTGCAGGCCCATCATGTCCATCATCATCTGGTTCGAGTTGGCCGTGCCGTAGAACGTGCAGGTGCCGGCACCGTGATAGGAGGCGGATTCGGATTCGAGCAGCTCCGCCCGGCCGACCTTGCCCTCGGCGTAGAGCTGGCGGATCCGCTGCTTCTCCTTGTTGGCGAGCCCCGAGGGCATCGGCCCGGCCGGGATCAGGATGGTCGGGAGGTGGCCGAAGCGCAGCGCGCCGATCAGCAGGCCGGGCACGATCTTGTCGCAGATGCCCAGCAGCGCGGCGCCGTCGAACATGCCGTGGCTCAGGCCCACCGCGGTGGAAAGCGCGATCGTATCGCGCGAGAACAGCGACAGCTCCATGCCCCGCTGCCCTTGGGTGACGCCGTCGCACATCGCCGGGGTACCGCCCGCGACCTGCGCGGTGGCGCCGCGCTCCCGGGCGAAGACCTTGATCTGATCCGGATAGCGCCCGTACGGCTGATGCGCCGACAGCATGTCGTTGTAGGCGGTGACGATGCCGATGTTCATCACCGTCTGGCCGTCGCGGAGCGCCGGCTTGTCCTCGCCGGAGGCGGCGAAGCCGTGGGCGAGGTTGCCGCAGGCCAGCGTCGGCCGGTGCACGCCCGAATCGCGCTCCCGGGCGATCAGGTCGAGATAGGTCCGCCGGGACTCGCGGGAGCGCGCCACGACGCGCTCCGTGACCGCCGCGACCTCGGGATGAAGCTCGGTCATGCTCGTTCCTCCGTCAGGGTGCCGGCGGATCGCAGGGCCGGCACTGATCCCGGCCGCGACCGCGTCGCACCGGGCTATCTAGGCGGTGCCCGGGACGATGTAACCCGGTCGTGGCGCAGGGCGGCCGAGCGCGGCTGCCGACGATGGCCGTCCCAATCACACCCTCATCCAGAGGCGCGAGCGCAGCGAGCCTCGAAGGAGGTCTCCAGGGAGCGCGTCTGACTGGAGGGCTTCTTCGAGGGCGATGCTATGCGCCGCGACCTCCGGATGAGGTCGCGGGTGGGAAGCTTGGGAATGACGGGTGTTCAATACTCCCAGAAGATGCGCTGCAGCTCCTTGGTGTCCTGCGTCTTAGTCAGTGCCACGGCGGCCAGGATCTTGGCCTTGGCCGGGTTGAGGTCGTGGGCGACCACCCAGTCGTATGTGTCGTCGGGCTGCTCGGCGTTGCGCAGGACCAGGCCGTCCGGCACCCGCGAGGAACGGATCACGATCGTGCCCTTCGACCGGATGTCCTTCAGCTTGTCCACGAGGTAGCCCGCCACCGAGCCGTTGCCGGTCCCGGCGTTGACGATCGCCTTCGCGCCGGCCTGAACCTCCGCGTCGTAGACGCCCGGGATCATGTTGCCCGAGCCGTACACGATACCCACCAGCGGCAGGCTGTCGATCTGGTCGATGTCGAATTCCGAACTCTTGTTGTGGCGCTTCGACAGGGATCGGAAGAAGTAGGTCTTGCCCTCGATCACCATGCCGAGCGGCCCCCACTGGCTGTAGAAGGCGCTGGGGACGACGTTGGTCCGCTTGTTCACGTCCCGGCCCGACTGGATCGTGTCGTTCATCGTGACCGTGACGCCCTGGCCGATCGCCTCCTTGCTGGCCGCGACTGTCACCGCGTCGAGCAGGTTGAGGGCGCCGTCGGCCGAGATCGCCGTGCCCGGCCGCATCGAGCCGACGACGACGATCGGCTTGTCGCTCTTCACCACGAGGTCGAGGAAGAACGACGTCTCCTCGAGGGTGTCGGTGCCGTGGGTCACGACCACGCCGTCGACGTCGTCCTGCTTCAGCAGAGCGGAGACCCGCTTGGCGAGCTGAACGAGCTGCGCGTCGGTGAAGCTCTCCGACGCGATCTGGAAGACCTGCTCGCCGCGCACGTTCGCGATGGTGTTCACCTGCGGTACCGCGGCGATCAGCTTGTCCACCGGCACCTTGGCGGCCGTGTAGGTGGCGCTGTTGGCCGCGTCCGCCCCGGCGCCCGCGATCGTGCCGCCTGTGGCCAGGATGACAACGTTCGGCTTCTTCACCGCCGCGGCAGTGCTGGAATCGGTCATCTCGCGGGCACCGGACGGGGTGGCCCCGATCGTGCCGGCCAACAACAGAGCCAGGGTCGCTCCGCGCAGGGAACAGGCCGCGCCGCTTCGGCAGGAGATCATCGGGGATCCTTGACGTCTGAAGAAGAATCGCGAGTCGGGCTCGCGTCCGGGATCGTAGACCCCGCTCGCCGCGAGGCAAGTTTCATGCAGCGACGACGCTGACCGACGGATCCATTTCGTAAGCTTGGGCGTTGCACTCAAACGCTGTTCGTTCGGAGGTAGACCCCAATGCTGCATCTTGCCGGACTGCTCGACGAACTCGAGCGGAGCGAGCCCGCGCGGGCTGCGATGGCGATCCTCGAATCGGCCCTCGCCCGACGGTCGGTCGAGGAGCAGACGGCATTCTGGCGGGCGGTCGATCTCTACTACGTCTCGCGCAAGGCACCGCCGGAGCCCGTGGGTGCCGCCCTGTGCGGCGCGCCGCAGATGGCCATCGCTGTCTAATTCGAGTCCTGGCGCCTCCGGGCAGGGTTCGCTGCGCCTCAGGGCGTCGCCAAGCGCTTCACGGTGCCAGCGCGCCGGCCCGACGACGTCCGGTCGAGCAGGCTGTTGAGACGCCGCCGCCCCGGCCGCTCGATCAGGAACAGGCTCACGAGACCCATGGCGATCGCGGGCAGGACCAGGGCTTTGCTGGCCGTCCCGCCGATCCCATCGTGCAGCACGTAGAAAGGTTGCTGCCACAGGTAGATGGCGTACGACCACGCGCCGAACAGCAGCAGCGGTTTCGCACTCAGGCCCCGGCGCAGGAGGGCCGGTGCGCTCGGCAGCGAGGCCACCGCCACGGACAGGAGCGCGGAGCCCAGGCTGTACTTGATCGGATCAGGCACTACCGCGACGTTCAGGGCGAGGCCGGCCAGCGCCAGGAATGCGGGCCGCCACGACGTCCGTGGCGCGCTCCGGCCGATCATCAAGTAGGCGGACGCCCCGAACAGGATCGACGCCACCCGGACATCGCTGCGCCAGTAGACCGTCGTGTAGTCGCCGCCGAGCGCGGTCGAGACCGCGCCGTTGAGGCAAGCGAGGGCTGCGAGAACGGTCAGAACCGGGGCCACGGAAAACGCGTGCCGGCGACGGAGGAACGCGATCATCCCGAGCAGGATGTAGCCGTGCTCCTCGACGCAGAGCGACCAGATGTGGTCGACATTCGGCACCTCGGGCAACCACAGGTGGTAGTAGTTGTAGGTCAGCGTCAGCGCCGCGAGGCAGCCGTAAAGTTGCTGGTCCTGACCGGTGGCGAGGACGAGCCCGGTCATCGCCAGCACGAAGCAGATCAGCGCCGGATAGATCCGGGCGGCCCGGCGGAGGAAGAACGTCTTCAACGGCGTGCCGCGTTCGAACAGGATCTCGGCCATCAGACGGCCGCTGAGCACGAAGAAGAACTCCACCCCGAAGCGGCCGAGATTGATGCCGTGCGTCGTGCCGAAATGGCCGACGAGCACGAGCAGGATCGCACAGCCGCGCCACCCGTCGAGGAAAGGCCAGTGACGCGGGGGCATGGGGCGCCTCTCGAACCTCAGGTTCGACAGTCTGGAGGCGCGCTGCCGCGGCTTAGCGAGATGATCTTAGGGTGTAGGTTTTTGAGGCTCGTGCCACCGGCGGTTCGAAAGGCGTAGGATCACGACGGGCCTCGATCTTGGACCGGTGCCGATCCCGACCCCTGCGGGAGGGGCCGGGCTTCGGCAGGACCGGTACCGCAAGACATTGAACCATCAGCGTTTCCGCGTCCGACGTCCCGGCTCCGGGACACCGTAACGACGGCCCCGGCACCCGCCGGACTCGAGCCTTCCGGCGAACGCGTAGTCCCGGGGCCATCGCCCCGCGCGCGATCAAAACACCGAGATCAGCACGATGCCGGCTGCCATCAGCAAGCCGCCGATCAGCCGACCGATCCCGGCGCGGACGCGCTTCATGCCGAGCCAACCGAAATGGTCGATGGCGATGGAGGTAAACAGGTTGGCGGTGATCAGCAGACCGTTGAAGGCGCCGGCTCCGACCTTGTCGACGAACAGCAGGCCGGCGAACACCGCCACCGCCCCGGCGATGCCGCCCAGCGCGCCCCACCACGGCACCCGGGCCACGTCCGCCCGGGTCGGCAGCGGGGTCGGACGGAGCAGGAACACGAACAGGAAGACCAACGCGACCGGAATGAACGACACGGTGGCGGCGAGCCAGGGGTTCACCAGGGCACCGCGCAGCTGCGCGTTGAGCACCACGCCGACCGCCTGGAGCGAGCCCGCGACCAGGATGAACGGGTAGAGCAACCGTGCCATCAGGCCGCCCTTGCCCGACTCGGCCTGCTCGTCGTCCGATTTCGGGCCGGTGGCGCGGGCGATGAACACGATGCCCACCACCATCAGCAGGCCCCCGAGCCACGGCATCGCCTTGAAGCCCCCGGCCTTGAGGCCGAACAGGCCGAGGCTGTCGAGCGCCAGGGAGGTCAGGATGTTGGCCGTGATGGTCAGGCCGTTGAACGGGCCGGCCCCGACCTTGTCCACGAAGGCGAGGCCGCCGAACACCGCCACCGCGCCGGCCACCCCGCCGAGCGGCGCGTACCAGGGCATCGAGCCCAGGGTCTGCAGCGTCGGCAGCGGCGTCGGCATGGTGAAGAACAGGATCGTGAAAACGATCACGATCGGCATGAACGAGTAGGTCGCCGCCAGCCACGGATTGACCAGCGCGTCGCGCAGGCGCGCGTTCATGGAATTGCCGAGCGCCTGCAAGGCGCCTGCGACCAGGATGAAGGGATAGAGCAGGGCGGCGTTCAAGATCGGGGCTCCGGTCGTGGGAGGGCGAGGCGGTTCGGTGCGGCGTCGTCCTGGGATCCGGAGACCGGGCTCTCAGACGAGGAGGAGGGCGGCCAGCGCCAGCACGAGGGCGGGCGGCATCACCAACAGGCCGAGCTTCAGGAACTGCCAGGCCGACACGTCCTCGCCCTCGCGGCGGATCGCCGTGAGCCACAGGATCGTGGCGAGCGAGCCGGTGACCGACAGGTTCGGCCCGAGATCGACGCCGATCAGGATCGCGCCCGCGACCTTGTGCGAGACCTCCGCGGCCTGGACGGCGGCGCCGGCGAGCAGCCCGGCCGGCAGGTTGTTCACGAGGTTGGTGCCGAAGGCGACGAGGGCGCCGCCCGCCCAGGCGGTGGCGGTGGGATCGCCCTGGGCGTAGGTCTTCAGGGTGTCGGCCAGCAGGGTCAGCACGCCGGTCTTCTCCAGCGCCTCGACCAGCACGAACAGGCCCGCCACCAGTGGCAGCACCGCCCAGGACACGTCCTCGACCACCTCGACCAGGCCGCCACGGTTGAGCGCCACCACCAGCAGGGTCGTGGCGAGGCCGGCCACGAAGGTCGGCAGGCCGAGCTCGATGCCGGCGGCCGAGGCCCCGATCAGCGCCCCCGCGGTGGCGATGATGCCGAGTCCCGCGACCTTGCCGCCGAGGCCGAGGCTCACGGTCTCGACGTCGGTCTTGATGCTCTGGCCCTTGAGCCGGCTGTTCTGGGTCAGCCGCAGCACCGCGTAGGTGGCGACGATCGCCAGCGCCGATGGCAGCGCGAAGGTGGCCAGCCACTGGCCGAGCGGCGGCATGTCGGTGGCGAACACCACGAGGTTGGCCGGGTTCGAGATCGGCAGCACGAAGCTCGCCGCGTTGGCGATGAAGGCGCAGATGAACAGGTAGGGCAGGGGTTCCGCGTCGGCGGCCTTGGCGGCGGCGTAGACCGCGGGCGTCAGCACCACCGCGCAGGCATCGTTGGAGAGGAACACCGTCACCACGGTGCCGACGAGGTAGATCAGCAGGAACAGCCGGGTCGGCGAGCCCTTGGCGGCGCGCACGGCGAGGCCGGCGAGCCAATCGAACAGCCCTTCCTTCCGGGCGATCTCGGCCAGCAGCATCATGCCGACGAGGAACAGGTAGACGTCGGTGCCCTTCGAGACGCCGTCGAGGGCGACCTGCCAGGGCAGCAGGCCGAGAACGACCAGCAGGGCGGCGCCGAGCACCGCCCAGATCGCCTCCGGCCACGAGAACGGGCGCACGATCACGCCCAGGGTCGCGAGCGCGGCGATGCCCCAGGTCGCCAAATTCGGTGTCAGGCTCAATCCAGCGAACACGTCTAACTATCTCCCCCCGGAGGCGTGGCGAGGCTCACCACTCTGCGACGAACACCACTTGGTCAGGGTCACCACTTGCGGCCGTAGCGGTTCGGTCCGAGCTGATCGCCGCGGATTCCCTTCCGGACCCAGCTCTGGATCCGGCCCGCGTCGCCACCAGGCTTTTCCGGCATCGGCGGCGCGGCCGCATTGTCCGAGACTGCGATCACCGGCTCGATCACGTCGGTGTCGACGTAGTCCGGGCCGTGCCCGGGCCAGCATTCATGCACCGCCTCGACCTGGATGCTGCGTCCGCCTCCGTCCCAGGACAGCGACGCCTCGTAGCAGCGCGCGCCCTCCGCGCGGTGCATCAGGATCCACGGGCCTGTATCGACCCGGCAATGGACGTAGCGCGGCGGTGCGTCCGAGAGCACGACGGCCCGGACGGTGATCCGCCCGTCGGCGTCGAGCGCCATGCCGCACGTCACATCCGTCGTCGGCAGCGTGGCGACGCGGCGGTCGGCCGGGCTTGTGATCAGCACGAACGGCGCGGTCCGGTCGAGGGCGCGGAACCGCCAGCTCGTCACCGGCCCATCGATCGCCGCGACCGCGTAACCGACCGAGCCGTCCTCGTTCTGCCCGACCGAGCGGGCGGCGGCGTAGAGGGTCCGGCCGTCCGGGGCGAGTTCGTTGTAGTGGGTGTGGCCCATCTCCACGAGGCGGACCCGTGTCGCCCAGAACAGGCCGCCGATGTCGAGGCGGTCGTCCGGCTCGCGCAGGTCGTCCGGGTAGGCGTGCATGAACACGGCGCAGGGAATCTTCTTGTCGGCTGCGTCGGTGAGCTGATCGCTCAGCCATTGGGTCTGGCAACCGCCGAGCCGAAAATCCAGACCGATGCCTTTCCGGCCGAAGCCGGGGCTGACCATGTCGACGAACAGGCAGCGCACGCCCTGGATGTCGGCGGCGGCGCAGTAATGCGAGATCGGCAGGACCGGCCACGTCTCGGGACAGCCGGATGGCGGCTGTTCCAGCTCCCAGGTGATCGGCTCCGGCAACCGGGCACCCAGGCTCGCCGCAAAGGCATGGAACGCGTCCATCCGCCCGTGCTGGCGGTCGTGGTCGCCCGGGATCAATCGCAGCGGTAGGTGCGGATGCCGGTCCAGCGCGTCCTTCAGGATGCGGTATTCCGCGGCAAAGCCGTTCTCGGCCAAATCCCCCGGCAGGTAGACGAAGTCGAACAGGTCCTGGGGGGCGATCGCCGCGATCTGATCGAGGATCGCGGCGAGGTCGCGGGCATTCTGCGCGTCGGGATCCTGCAGGTGCAAGTCGCCGACATGCAGGAAGACGAGCGGCTCGCGCGCAGGCACGGCCTGGTGGTCGGGGGCGGACATCGGAGGTTCCCGTCGGCGGTTCAGACGGCCGCCGGCACGGCCGGCGGAAGGCCGGAGCCGCTATCCGGTGTGCCGCTCGCGGCTTCCCCGCCCCGGGTCTCGGGCATCAGCGTCAGGTAGAGGACGAAGCCGAGCCCGGCGATCGCGGCCAGTGCCAGGAAGGCGGTGGAATAGCCGGCCGACACGATGATCAGTCCGGCCAGCGTCGCGCTCACCGAGGCGCCGACCCCCTGGGCCGTCGCCACCGCCCCCTGGGCGGCGTTGAACCGCCCGGCACCCCGCGTCAGGTCGGCCACGACGATCGGGAACAGCGCGCCGTAGATGCCGGCCCCGACCCCATCGAGGAGCTGGACGCCGACGAGCCAGAACGGGTTGTCCGAGAACGTGTAAAGCACGCCGCGCAAAGCCAGCACGCCGAAGGCCGCCAGGAAGATCGGCTTGCGCCCGATGATGTCGGCCCGGGCGCCGACGAATACCGCCACCGGCACCATCACGCATTGCGCGGCGACGATGCACACGGCGATCAGAGACGTCGCGTGGTCCTTTCCGGAGAGGTGGGTGAGCAGCTGCCCGACCGAGGTCAGCATCGCGGCGTTGGACAGGTGGAAGATCGCGCAGAGCACGGCGAACAGCATCAGCGGCTTGTTCTGAAGCAGCGTCTTCAGGCCGGAGGGCTGCTCGTCCGCCTTAGCTTCCGCCTCGGTCATGCCGCGGGCGAGGTCGTCGTCGATGGCATCGGCCGGGACCAGCAGCATGGCGCCGATCGAGAGCGCGGCCAGCACGCCCATCAGCCAGAACACCACGATCGGACCGAAGAAGTAGGCCAAGCCGCCGGCGATGGCCGCGGAGGCAGCGTTGCCGGCATGGTTGAAGCCTTCGTTGCGGCCGATCCGCTTGGCGAACATCTTCGGGCCGACGACGCCGAGCGTGATCGCGGCCAGCGCCGGCGGGAAGATGGTGCCGGCCACGTGAGCGATCGATTGCGTGGCGGTCACGAGGTAGAAGTTCGCGATGAATGGCAGGATCAGGCAGCTCGCCGTGACCGCGATGGCACCGCCGATCACGATCGCCCGCTTGTGGTTGGTCGCGTCGATCAGCGCTCCGGCCGGCGTCTGCGCCACGAGGCCCAGGATGCCCGCGATGGTCATCACAAGGCCGGTGGTGGCCTCGTTCCAACCCTGGTCCGGCCCCCGGACTGCGATCAGGTAGATCGCCAGATAGGGCCCGAGCCCGTCGCGCACGTCGGCGAGGAAGAAGTTGAGGGCGTCGAGGCCGCGCAACGCCTTGGTGGAGGGAGTCCGGACGGTCGCGCCGCGCGCCGCCGCTCCGGTATCGGTCCTGTCCATCCTGATCCTGGCCCCCGCCCGAATGCCGCCGCGGCCGGACCCGGTCGGGGACGGCACGTGACGAGCTTGACGCCCGCTTAATCCATCTGTTCCCTGTAATTGTTCGAGAAGACTCGTTCGGGGACGATTCCCAGCCCTGTGAGTGGTTTACCCACCCTCGGCCTCGCCGGATGCGTCGGGATTCGCGACATCAACCGTCGCTTCTGCCGACAGGTCTGTCTCCGGAGTGGCGAGCCCGTAGCGCTCGATCTTGGCGTAGAGGAGCTGGCGCTGGATGCCGAGGCGGCGAGCGGCCCGGGCTCGGTTTCCGTCCGCTTCGCGAAGCGCCACGGCGATCATGGTCCGCTCCAGGCGGGCGACGGCGCCGGGTAGATCGCCCGCGAGCCAGTCCGCCGGCCATCCCCCCGGGACGCCGACACCTTCGGAGAGCTGCGCGGGACGCGCCGTCGGGAGGTCGATCGCGTCGGCCGCGATCACCCCGCAGCGTACCAGCACTGCGGCGCGTTCGACGGTGTTGCGCAATTCGCGGACGTTGCCCGGCCAGCCATAGGCCAGCAGCCGTGAGGCGGCGCCCGCGCTCAGCCGCTTGCCCGATGGACCCAGGAAGTGCTCGGCGAGCGGCACGATGTCGGCCAGGCGCTCGCGCAGGGGCGGCAGCAGGATCGGCACGACGTTCAGGCGGTAATAGAGGTCGGCCCGGAACCGGCCCTGGTCCACCAGCAGCGGCAGGTCGCGGTGCGTCGCGGCGATCAGGCGGACGTCGACGCGTCCCGACCGGCCGCCGAGCGGCGTGACCATGCGGTCCTGGATCACCCGCAGGATCTTGGCCTGCATCGGCGGGGGCATGTCGCCGATCTCGTCGAGGAACAGCGTGCCGCCTTCGGCCTGGTGGAAGGCGCCGGCCCGGTCGCCGACCGCGCCCGTGAAGGCGCCGCGGACATGGCCGAACAGCTCGCTTTCCAGCAGGTCGGGCGGGATCGCGGCACAGTTGACCGGCACGAAAGGCCGTCCCCGGCGGGCGGAATAAGCGTGCAGCGCGCGCGCCACCTCCTCCTTGCCGGTCCCGGTCTCGCCCTGGATCAGCACCGTCGAGGCGGTGTCGGCGACGAGCCCGATCGTCTTCTGGACCCGGCGCATGCCGGAACTCGAGCCGATCAGGCCGCCCTCGGGATCGCCGTCGTCTGGATCCGGCCTGACGCTCGACAGCATCGCATCGAGGGCGGCGGCGAGGTCGGAGCGTCCGACCGGCTTGGTCAGGTGGTCGTGGGCACCGAGGCGCATCGCCTCGATCGTGTTGGCCGGGCTCGCGAAAGCGGTGAGCACCGTCACGGGCGGCCGGGCCGGCAGGGCGCAGATCCGCGCCAGGGTCGCCATGCCGTCGAGGTCGCCCGGCATCCGCAGGTCGAGCAGCACGGCCGAGACCGTCTCCTTCCCCAGAAGAAGCGCCAGGGCCTCCGCCCCGGAGGCTGCCGGCAGGGGGCGGTGGCCGAGATCGGCCACGGTCTCGGCCAGCCCCTCGCGCAGGGCGGAATCGTCGTCCACGATCAGGATGGTCGCCATGGCAGGTCCAGCACGAAGGTGGTCTCGGGCGCGCCATCGATCAGCCTGACGGCGCCGCGATGCGCCAGGGCGATCTCACGCACGATTGCGAGACCGAGGCCGGTCCCGTCCGGCCGTCCGGTCACGAACGGCTCGAACAGCCCGGGGCGGATTTCGGGATCGATGCCGGGGCCGGTGTCGCTCACGCGCAGGTGCAGGCGTACCACGCCCGCGACCGTCACCCGCTCGGCGGCAAGACGGACCCGGCCCCCCGGGGGCGTGTGCTGGAGGGCGTTGAGCAGCAGGTTGTCCAGCGCGCGGGCGATCTGGGCGCCGTCGATCTGCGGCCGGTCCGCTCCGGGCAACGCGTCCCCCGCGATCGCGATCCGCACGGCCCGGGCGCTCGCCAGATCTTCGTGCAGGCGCGCGCAATCGGCGAGCAACGCGGCGATATCGGTGGGGCTGCGGGTGAGCGTGCGGGCCTGGGTGAGGTTCAGGAGGTCGCGCAGCAGGTGATCGACCCGGGCGATCTGGCCGAGCACGCTCTCCAGGGCCACCGTGGCGCGTTCCGGATTGCCGCTGGCCAGGGCGTTCTCAGCCTTGAGCCGCATCGCCGCGATCGGGTTGCGGATCTCGTGGGCGATGCTGGCCGCGAGGCGCCCCACGGCCGCCAGGCGCTCCGCGGCGACCACCCGCGCCTGCGCCTCGCGGAGGCGCCCGCCTGCGGCGTTGAGGGCATCGACCAGCCGGTCGAGCTCGCGCTCGCCGGTCCGTTGCAACCGCGGCAGGTCCTCGCCGTCCGGCCGGGGCGCGGCCAGTGCGGCCTCCAACCGGGCGATCCGGCCCGAGAACCCGTACAGGAACCATCCGAGGAATGCGGCCGACCCCAGCACGGTCACGGCCAGGAAGCCTAGGCCGGCAAGGAAGCGCGTGTAGGCGGGCCCGTCGTTGACGTGGGCGCGGCCCATGGTCCAGGCGGTCAGCCCGGGTTCGGGTCCGTGCAGCGGGCAGCCCTGGACCAGCAGCACCTGCGTGCGGCTCGGCCGGCGGAACGCCACGGCGTGGTCCACCCGCAGGGCCTGGGCATTCACCCCCGCGATGCTGTCGCGCTCGGCCTCGGGGAGGTCGGTCTTCGGCCCGGTGCCCTCGTAGGTCGGGTACGCGTAGGCGACAGGGCCGTCCGCGGCGCTCCAGACCCCACCCTCAATGCCCGGGAAGAGTTCGAGCGCCGCCCCGACGGTGCCGCCGAGCTCGCTCCGCGGGATGTTACCCTTGGTCCGGCGGGTCAGAGCGGCGTAGCGGTCGATGATCTCCCGGCAGGCCCGCCCAACCGCCACCTCCGCCTGCGCGACCTGGACGGCGGTGGATTGGCTGTAGAACCCGAACATGAGGTAGGCGGTGGCCGCCGCCGAGGCCAGCAGCAGGATCCACAAGGCGAGCAGCCGGGCGCGTAGGCTATAGGCCGTCACGGCGCAGGGTCCTCCGGGGCGCCCGCCGCCCCCGCGCAGCCGATAACCGGGTGGGCACGCTGTGGAAACGGTGGCACATACCGGTGCGATCGGAATCGGCCGCTGGACCTCGCGGCGATTGCACGCTTCTGTCGAGGCGTACCGAAAATTCGCTGCCGGAGAAGATGGTGTCACAGTCCCGCGTCGATCGGGCCGCGCTCGACGAACTCGAAGGTGTGATCGGCACCGAGAAGCTCGCGCGCCTGCTCGATCGCTTCGCCACGAGCCTCGCCACGGCCTTCGACGGCGTGGACCAGGGCGAGGCCGCCTACGCCCGGGAAGCCCACACCCTCGTCTCGATGTCGGGGATGCTCGGCTGCTCGGACTTGTCCCAGGCCTGCCGGGCCTTCGAGCAGGCCGCGAAGCTCGGCGGCGGCGACCTTGCGGCGCAACTGGCACATCTCCGAAGCCTGCGCGACGAGACTATCACGGCCCTGCGCGATCTGCGCGAAGAAACGCACGCGGCCCGCTGACCGTCAGCCGGCCGTCACGGCGGCCAGCGGCGCCTCGAAAGTCAGCACGGCCCCGGTCGGCGGGTAGGTCAACCGGGCCGTCCCCCCGAAGCTGTGGGCCAGGCTGCGGGCGATCAGCCGCGTCCCGAACCCGGTCCGGGTCGGCGGTTCGACCGGCGGGCCGCCGACCTCCTCCCAGCGGAACCGCAGGGTGGCGCCGTCACCCGAGCCTGCGATCTCCCAGGCGATCAGCACCTGTCCTGTGGGCACCGAGAGCGCGCCGTACTTGGCGGCGTTGGTGCCGAGTTCGTGCAACATCAGCGCCAGCACCATGCCGTGACGCGGGCCGAGGGTGAGGTCTTCGCCCTCGACCCGGAACCGGCCCGCGACGCCGTCGCCGTGCAGGGACACCGCCCCCTCGACCAGGCCGACCAGGGAGGCCGCCGCGAAAGAGCCCTGCAGCAGCACGTCGTGGGCCTGGGCCAGCGCCAGCAGCCGCGCGGCCAGCGCTTCCCCGGCCGCCTCCAGCGAACCGGCGTTGCGCAGGGTCTGCGCCGCAACCGCCTGGACCATGGCCAGGGTATTCTTCATCCGATGGGACAGCTCCTGCATCAGCAGGGTCTGGCGCGCTTCGGTGAGCTTCAGCTCGGTGATGTCCCGGGACGCGGCCAGGATCCGCTCGGGATGGCCACGCTGGCCGCCCACGGGGGTGACCGCGATGTCCCACCACGTGGCGGACCGGCCGGTCTCCAGCTTGGCCTGGAAGCGGCTCGCGCCGCCAAGGCGCGCCTTGTCCAGGGCCCCTGCCACCGCCTCGCGGTCCTCGTCGCGGGTCCAGATCTCGATCCAGGGACGCCCGATCGTGTCCGCAGGGTTCCGGACACACAGGCAGGCCGGGCCATTCTCGCCCGCGGTGATCACGCGTCCGTCGCGGTCGAGCACCTCCAGGACATCCGCGGCGGCCTGGAGCATCCCGGGGGCGGTCAGCTCACCGGCCCAGGACGGCGCCGACCACGCGGCGGCATCGTCCAGGGCGTGGTGGTGCAGCGATTGGGGCCCGGAGGCTTGCCACGGCTCACGGCCGAGGCGGCCGGCCTCGACGCGGCTCGCGGCCTCGATGATGCGGCCGAGGCGCCGACTGCGCTGCCGTTCCGAATCCGCCTGGCCGGTGGCCTGCATCAGCAGGGCCCTCAGGCGGATGTTCTCCGCTTCGAGCGCGTCCAGGCGTCGATCCGTCCCGTCCGCGCGCGCCAGCATGAGGCCCGCATCCATCGCTCGCCCCCCATCTCAGCGTCCACCCCCGCGGCGCGCGCCATGGGGGACCCACCGAAGGCCAGGTGCGGCGACGCGATGTCGAGGCCCGGAGGCGCCGGCGGATCGAACCGCTTCTGGTGGCGCACCCCGCTCGCAACCCCGCGAATCGAAGGGTTCCCGAGGCTAACACGAGATTCCGGATAATCAAACGAACTGTGTATTCGGCACCGGCCGACAACTAGTTTCGCCGCGTCCGATAGCGACGAAACCGATCACTTGTTTCGCATCAGCAGCACCAGCCAGCCGATGCCGAGGATGAAGATCACCAGCCCGATCGAGACGAAGACCGGCGTGCCGAGGTCGATCAGCCGGGGCGCCAGCTGGGTGGCGAAGGCGGCCACCACCAGGGCGACCGCGACCCGGGCGGCAGCCCGCTCGATGCCGCGGGTGACCTTGTCCAGGCCCTTGATCTCGATCTCGACGGTGACGCGGCCCTGCTTCAGGCGAACCAGCATCAGGTGGATCAGGGTCGGCAGTTCGGAGGCCGCGCCGTAGAGGCCGACACCCAGGGCCTCGGCCTTCTGCTTGAGGGCGCCGAGCGAGAACTGCGTCTGCATGCTCGCCTTGACGGTCGGTCCGGCCGCGGCGAACAGGTCGAAATCCGGATCGAGGTGGCGCATCACGCCGTCGGCGGTGACCAGGCCCTTGAACAGGATCGCCAGGTCGGTGGGCATCGCGAGGTCGTTCTCGCGGGCCATGTTCATGAAGTCGGTGAGCACCAGCCCGAGGTTCAGCGGGATCGAGGAGTGGCTCTCCACGAAGGACGTGGCCGAGACCTGAAGCTTGGTCAGGTCCGGGTTGCTGGTGCCGGTCCAGTCGAGGAGCACGGCCATCAGGCCGTCGGCATCCTGCTTGAGCATCGCGCCGATCAGGACCAGCAGCTGCGAGCGCCGCCGCTGCGACAGCCGGCCGATGATGCCGAAATCGATGAAGCCGATCTTATTGCCCGGCATCGCGAGCATGTTGCCGGGGTGCGGATCGGCGTGGAAGACACCCTCGATCAGCGCCATCTGCAGGAAGGCGTCGGTGCCCTTCTGGGCGAGCAGCTTCTTGTCGAGCCCGGCCGCGCGGAGCGCCGCCTCGTCGTTGGGCGGGATGCCGTGGATGAAGTCCTGGACCAAGACCCGCTCGGAGCAATATTCCCAGTGGATCTTCGGAAAGACGATGTCGTCGCGGTCCACGAAGATCTGCGCCAGCAGCTCGCAGTTGCGCGCCTCGTTGAGCAGGTCGAGCTCGCCGTTGAGGCCGTCGGCGAGATGGCGCATCTGCTCCCGCGGCTGGTAGCGGGCCATGTCCGGCCACTCGTTCTCGACGATCCGGGCGCCGTGGGCCATCAGGCGCAGATCCGCCTCGATGATCTTGCGCAGGTTCGGACGCAGCACCTTGACGATCACGTCCTCGCCCGTGTGCAGGCGCGCCCGGTAGACCTGGGCGATCGACGCGGAGGCGATCGGGTTGGTGTCGAACTCGGCGAACACCTCGTTGGGCGGGGCGCCGATATCCTGCTCGAGCTGCGGGCCGATCTGCTCCCACGACACCGGCACGACCTGGCTGTGGAGCTTCTGCAACTCCTCGGTCCAGGCGGGCGACAGCAGGTCCGGCCGGCTCGCCAGAACCTGCCCGAACTTGATGAAGGTCGGGCCGAGCGCCTCGATCGCCCGGCGCAGGCGCTCGGGTTCGGATAGCCGGGTGACGTCGACCCGCGGCCGGCGGCGCGGCAGCAGCGGCAGGTAGCGCAGGCCGAGGCGGTCCACGACGCGCGTGACGCCGAAGCCGATCAGGATCGACGCGATCTCCGACAGCCTCTGACGGTCGCGGGCGGCAACGAAGGCTGTCTTCAGCATGAAGGGGGCGATCCGTTCGGACACGATTGGGCGTCCGGACAGCACGAGCATAAGGACTTTTTTGCGGTCGCGAAGCCCGGGCGCCCCCCAAGGGCGACAATAGAGCCGCCGTCGAAAACAGCGGCGCCCCCTGTCAGGTCCGGGGCGCCGCGACCGGGATGGCTGCGACACCGGGCGACCGGCGCGCGTCGCCGAAGCGGTCGTTGACCACCAGAAGCGTCACCACCACGGCCGAGAGTGCCAACGCGGCCAGGAAGTACAGGCCGGCCTCGAAGCTTCCGGTGGTCTCGCGGATCCATCCGACCATCGAGGGGGCGACGAAGCCGCCGAGATTGCCGATGCAGTTGATCAGCGCGATTCCGCCCGCCGCCGCGCTGCCGCTCAGGAACACGGAGGGGAGCGCCCAGAACGGCGCCTTCGCCCCGTAGAGCCCGGCGGCGGCGAGCGCCATGAACGCCACCGCCCAGAGCGAGCCGGTGGCGACGCCGGCGAGCGCAAGCCCGGTCGCCGTGAGGCCAAGCGCCGTCGCCAAGGTGATCCGGCGGTCGTCGTAGCGGTCCGAGATCCAGCCGACCGTGAGGCCGCCGACCACGCCGAAGACGTACGGGACTGCCGTCATCAGGCCGGTCTGCATGTCGGACAGGCCGGTGCTCTTGAGGATCTGCGGCAGGAAGAACGCCAGTCCGAGATTGGCGCCGGTGTTGGCGAAGTAGATGAAGGATAGCGCGATCAGCCGCGGATCCGAGAGGGCCGTCCGCAGGCTGGTCCCGTGGGTGCCGGCGACGCTGCTCTGCTCGGAATCGATCAGGGTCTGCAGGGCGGTGCGGTCGGCCGGCGCGAGCCAGTGCGCGTCCTTCGGCCGGTCCGGGATCAGGGCCAGGAACACGAAGCCGAATAGGGTAGTCGGGATGCCCTCCAGCAGGAACAGCCACTGCCAGCCCTTGAGGCCCAGGGTGCCGTCGAGCTGCATGATCGTGGTCGAGAGCGGGGCGCCGATCGCCAGCGAAACCGGGATGCCGACTGCGAAGGCACCGAAGATCCGGGCGCGATACGCCTTGGGGAACCAATAGGTCAGGTAGAGGATCACCCCCGGGTAGAACCCGGCCTCGGCCGCGCCGAGCAGGAAACGCAGGATCAGGAAGCTGGTAGAGCCCTGCACGAACATCATCGCGGCCGAGAGCAGGCCCCAGGTGATCATGATCCGGGCGATCCAGCGCCTGGCGCCGACCTTCTCGAGGATCAGGTTGCTCGGCACCTCGAAGATGAAATAGCCGATGAAGAAGATCCCGGCGCCGAGCCCGAACACGGCCGGCCCGATACCGAGATCGGCGTTCATCCGCAGGGCCGCGAAGCCGACGTTGATCCGGTCGATATAGGCCATGACGTAGCCGATGAAGAGCAGCGGCATCAGCCTGAAGAACACCTGCCGGACGATCCGGTCCTGTTCGCTGGCGACCATGATTTCCTCGTTTTTTATGTTGTTTTATCTTTGCGCCGTCATCGAGGGCCTAGCGGAGCGATCCGGTGCAGGACGCGATCTTCGAGCGATGCGTGTCCCTGGTTTGCGTCGCGGCGCTCGCAATGATGGTGGAGGTGTCTCGAGCTGTCTCAGAAAGCCGGCTCTAGACCGCTGGCGCGGTAGGCGGCGGCCGCCTCCGGCGTGGTCAACCCGGCCAGGAAACGCAGGGCGCCGTCGCGGTCGGTGGTGCCGCGCAGGATCGCGGCCGAGAAGGTGGTCACCTCCTGCACCGGCTCCGGGAATGGCCCGACCACCTCGATGCCTGGCACGACCATCAACTCGCTGATCTGCTGGACTGCAATGTCGGCCTCGCCCGAGACGAGCTTTTCCGCCGTGAAACCCTGCGAGATGATCGTCGCCCGAGCGTTGACCGCCTCGGCGAGGCCGAGCCGCGGCAGGAGGCCGGCGAAGTAGATGCCGCTGGCGCCGGTGCGCGAATAGGCGACTGAGCGCGCGTCCACGAGCGTCCGCTTGAGCGCCTCGACGCTGCCGATCTCGGGATGCGCCGCCCCGGCCTTCACGGCGATGCCGTAGCGGGAGCGCACGACATCGACCCGGGTGTCGGGCTCGACCTGCCCCGCGGCGATCAGCCGATCCATCGCGTCGGAGAGCACGAACACCGCGTCGGCGGTCTCGCCCCCCTGCAGCGCCTTCATGATCACCGCGGTTGGCGCCCAGTCGATCGCCGCCCGGCCGCCCGCCGCCGCGAAGGCGGGGACGACATGGGCGTCGAAGGCGCCCCGCACCACCAGGGCGCATTTCAGCCGCGTCGTTTTCTGGTCGTCCGCCATGCGGGCTCCGGTCGTCTCGGGGTGTGTCATCACCGGGCCGGCGGCGCGGTGCGGGTATAGTCGAGGGCGGTGAAGCCGCCGCCCTGGTAGCGCTCGATCACAGGGTTGCCGCTGGTCTTGCCCTCCAGGGCCGGAGCGTAGGCATCGGCGCTGTCCTGCGGCGCCCAGCCGATCGCGTCGCGCCCGTCCCGGCGCCACCAGATCATGCGGCTGTTGTTCGAAGCACCCCAGATCACCACCGAGCCCTTCGGCCCAAGGCTCGGAGCCAGGGTGGCGCGGGTGATCAGCCGGGTCAGGTCGGCATAGGACAGCCAGGTCGCCAGCATTCGCGCGTCCGTCGGCTCCGGGAAGCAGGAGCCGATGCGTAGGAAGATGCTCTCGACCCCGTGCTTGTCCCGGTACAGGCCGCCCATCAGCTCGCCATAGGCCTTGGACAGGCCGTAATAGCCGTCGGGCGCGAGGGCGCAGTCGTCGTCCAGGACCTCGCTGCGTTCGTGGAACCCGATCGTGTGGTTGGAGGAGGCGAACACCATGCGGGCGCGCTCCCGCCGGGCCGCCTCGTACGCGTGGTAGAGCCCGCGGATGTTCGGGCCGATCACCGTCTCGAACGGGTGCTCCACCGAGATCCCGCCGAAATGCAGGATCGTGCCGCAGCCCTCCGCCAGGCGCAGGATCGCCGGGCCGTCCTCAAGGTCGGCGAGTTGGAAGCGCGCGCCCTCCGGCAGCGGATCGGGAAACGGCACCCGGTCTGTCAGGCGCAGCGTCCAGCCCTGCGCGCCGAGCGCCTTCGTCAGCACCCGGCCAAGCGCACCGGAGGCGCCGGTGAGGAGGATGGGCTTTTCGGGGATCGTGTCGGTGGGGGCGCTCATCGGTTCGCTCCGGGATCAGGCGGTTTTCACCGCTTTGAGTGGCGAGGCCGCCTGCGGGTCGTGCGGGCGCTTCACGAAGACCGCCATCGCGACGACGCCGGCCGCGGCGATCAGGGCGGCGATCACGAAGGCGCTGGCGTAGCCGCCGAGATACTGAACGGCGAATCCCGTGGCGGTCGGCCCGATGATGCCCGAGATGTTGCTCAAAAGGTGGATGAATCCGCTCACGCCGCCGACGCGCGCCTCCGGCACCAGCTCGTGGATCGTCGCCCAGCACGATTGAACCGAGCTCGTCAGCATCAGCACCGCCAGCGCGATCAGCGCGACCGCCGCCGCGGCGTTCGGTGCGGCGTTGACGGTGATCAGTGCGACGCCCGCGATGGCGAGCGGCACGATCGTGGTGATCTTCCGGGCCGCCAGCTTGTCGTCCATGCGCTTGTACAGCAGGTCGGCGACGATGCCGCCGCCGACATAGCCCACGAACCCGCAGGCCCAGGGGATCGAGGCCACGAACGCCATCTGCTGCACCGGCATGTGCAGGGCGTCGGTGAGGTAGCTCGGGAGCCACGAGAGGAAGATGTAGAGGGTGTAGTTCACCGCGAACATGCCGAGACCCAGCGACAGCGTGCTCGGCAGGAACAGGTAGCCGCGCAGGGACCGCTCGTGGTCGGAGGCGGCGAGATGCGACACGGCCCGGCTGCGCTCGACGAGTTCGATCTCCTCCGCCGAGACCCGGGGATTGTCCCGGGGGCGGTCGGTCATCAGGATCCGCCACGCCACCACCCAGACGAGGCCCACGGCGCCGATCGCGACGAAGGCCACCCGCCAGCCGTACTGGATCGCCAGCAGGCCGACGACGGGCGCCGCGATGGCGCTGCCCACGGTCTGCCCGGAGAAGGTGAAGCCGATGGTGCGCGCCGTCTCCTCGCGGGGAAACCACGTGGTGATGGTCCGGTTCGTGGTCGAGTTCATCGGCCCCTCGGCGAAGCCGAACAGGGCGCGGACCACGAACATCTGCGCGAAGCCGGTCACCGCGCCGGTGAGCATGCACAGGACCGACCAGGAGGTCGCCGCCCAGGTGTAGACGCTGCGCGGGCCGTAGCGGTCGGCCAGCTGTCCGCCCACGAAGGCGAACAGGGCGTAGCCGAAGAAGAAGGTGCTGAAGATCACCCCAAGCTCGGAAGGCGACAGGTTGAGGTCCTGCTTGACGAAGGGCGCGGCCACGCCGAGCGCCGCGCGGTCCATGTAGTTGATGATCCCGGCGATAAACAGCAGAGCCGCGATCAGGAACCTGTATCGTTTGGCGAACATCGGGATTCCTCTGGAGGCATCATGTTTTTGTTGTGTATTTTTATAGGAACGCGATCGTGCATGGGCTCGGGCTCTGGCGTGAACCCGTTTGGGTGAGGTCGCCACTGCCTGGGTCGATGGCGAATTCGGTCAGGCTGTCGCCCTGCTCGTTTGCCACCAGCAGGCGGCCACTGTCCGGCGCCAGGGTCATGAAGCGCGGGTCCCGGCCGCCGGATGGCGTCCAGCCGGCCGGTTCGAGGCGGGCGCCGTCTACCCGGAAGCGCGCGATCCCATCCTGGCCGCGGTTCGAGGCGTAGACGAAGCGCCCGCATGGGGTGACCACGATCGCCGCCGCCGTGCTGGCGCCGAAGAAGTCGGGGGGCAGCGTCGGAACGAGGTGGCGGGGCGTGAGCGTCTCAGTTCCCGCATCCCACCGGCAGGTCGCGACGGTGGACTCCAGCTCGTTGACCAGGAAGGCGAGCGCACCGCCGGGGTGGAACGCGATGTGGCGTGGGCCGGCGCCCGGGCGCAGCACGGCTTCGGTGACGATTTCCAATTGGTCGCCGTCGAGGCGGAGGACGAAGACCCGGTCGAGGCCCTTGTCGGGCACCAGCACGTGGCGACCGTCCGGCGACAGGACGACGTGGTGCGGGTGGGCGCCGGCCTGCTCGGTCCGGTGCGGGCCGGGCTCGCCCGGCATCGGCAGGACCTGCGCGGCCGGCTCCAGCCCGCCATCGGGTCGGAGCGGCATCAGTGCGACCGAGCCGCTGGCGTAGTTGGCGACGATCAGGAACCGCCCGCTCGGGTCGAGCGCCTGGTGGACGCTGTTGGTGCCGCCGGTCTCCGCGCTGCCGAGGCTCCGCAGGGTGCCGTCCGGCGTGACCGCGAAGGCGGTGGCCGACGTGCCGTCGCCCCGGACGGTGTAGAGCACCGCGCGGGCGGGATCGGTGACCAGGAAGGACGGGTTCTCCAGGCCATCGACCCGGCCGAGATGGGTCCAGTCGTCGAGCCCGGCCCCGACCCGGTAGATGTCGATGCCCTGGCCCCGGGCCCGGCGGCGCGCGGTGGTGAAGCAGCCGACGAAGGCGAGGCCGAGGGGCGGACGGGGCGCGTCGTCGGTCATGCCGGTCTCCGGGTCAGCTCCGCCGCGGGACGCGGCGCAGGAAGTCCGGGTTCAGCTCGGACAGGCGGTTCACCCCGATCAGCGCCATGTCACGGTTGAGCTCCTCCTTGAGGATCCGCATGGCGTGCTCGACGCCGGCAGCCCCACCGAGCGCGGCGCCGAACATGAACGGCCGGCCGAGCAGGACGAAGTCGGCGCCGAGCGCCAGCGCCTTCATCACGTCGGTGCCGCGGCGGATGCCACTGTCGACGATGATCTTCAGGCTGCCTTTTCTGGCGGCGATCTCCGGCAGCACGTCGAGGGGCGCGATGGCATGGTCGAGCTGGCGGCCGCCATGGGTCGACAGGATGACGCCGTCGGCGCCGCAGCCTTTCGCGATCTCGACATCCTCCGGGGCCAGCAGCCCCTTCACCACGAGGTTGCCGGACCAGCGCTTGCGGATCGCCTCCAGGTTCTTCCAGGAGAGCTGGTCCCGGGCGATGGTGTTGCGCACCGCGCCCTGGGACATCATCGGCGGCCCGCGGGTCGCCTCGGTGTTCTCGAAATGCGGGGCGCCGTGCTTCAGGAAGGTCCGGGCCACGGTGCCAAGCAGCCAGCGCGGGTGGGTCGCGCTCTGCCACGCGACCTTGGGCGTGACCTTGATCGGCATCGAGAAGCCGCTGCGGGTGTTGTGCTCGCGGTTGCCCAAAGTCGGGGTGTCGGCGGTCACCACGAAGGTGCGGTAGCCGGTGCCCGCCACCCGGTCGAGCAGGCGGTCGATCCGGGTCTGATCGCCGGGCAGGTAGCCCTGGAACCAGGCCTGCGGGTTCTGGGCGTAGACGTCCTCCAGCTTGATCAGCGAGGAGGCGCTGAGGATCATCGGCAGGTTCATCCGCCGGGCCGCCTCGGCGAGCACGATGTCGCCCCGATAGGCGATGAACGCGGCTCCGCCCAGCGGCCCGACCCCGAAGGGCGCCGCGTAGGTGTGGCCGAACAGTTCGGTGGCGGTGTCGCGTCCGGATGTGTCGCGCATCAGCCGCGGCACCAGCGCGTAATCGGCGTAGGCGCCGCGGCTGTGAGCGAGCGCCGCCCCGGTTTCGGCCCCGCCGGCCACGTATTGAAAGATCATGTGCGGCAGGAGCCGCCGGGCGTGGCGCTCGAAATCGTCGAGCGCTAGCAGGTCGCGGAACCGGTACGGCGTGACCGCGTCGCTGCGCTTGAGGCTGGTGACGAGGGCCTGAGGTCCGGCGATGCCGGGGGCCGCGGTATCGGCCTGCCCCACCGTGGGGGCCTCGCGCTCGGGAGCCCCCAGACCCGAAGTGGGCTGGTCGAACGTCGCCATCCGCTCCTCCCTGTTTTCCGCCGGACCCGGATGCCAGCGGGCCGACAGCATTTTTGAAAGCGCTTTCAGATAGCCATGGTCATCCGAGAGTGTCAATATACTGCCGGTTAGGGCATGGTTCGGGCGTGTACGGGGGAGAGTCGAATTTCCGTGTTGGATGGGCCGGATGAGATCCTGGAACCGCCGTCGCGCAGCCCGGTGGCGCGGGACGTGGCGCATCGCGCCGGGGTCTCGACCGCGACGGTCTCCCGGGTGCTCAACGGCTCCGCCGGGGTCCGGGCCGACAAGCGGGACGCCGTGATGCGCGCCGCGCAGGATCTCGGTTTCGTCGCCAACGGTGCGGCCCGGGCGCTCTCGACCCGCCGGTTCATGGCCGTCGGCGCCGTGGTCCCCAACATCGAGAACGAGGCGTTCGTACGCGTCCTCTCGAGCTTCCAGGAGCGGCTGCGGCAGGCCGACTACACCCTGGTCGCCACCAATGCCGGATACGACCTCGAGGACGAGCTGCGCGAGGCGACCTTCCTGCTGGAACGTGGCGTCGACGGGCTGATGCTGGTCGGCGACATCCACCACCCGGATCTTCACGCCCGCATCGCCCGGCACGGCATTCCGATGGTGCAGACCTTCAGCCTGTCACGGGAGCGCCCCTGCGTCGGCTTCGACAACGCCGCCTCCGCGGCCCGGGCGGCGAACTACCTGATCGATCTGGGCCATCGCCGGATCGGGGTGATCTCCGGCCTGCGCAAGGACAACGACCGCGGGGGCGCCCGCGTCACAGGCATCGCCCAGGCGCTGGCGGCGCGCGGCCTGACGCTCGCCCCCGAGCACGACATCGAGATCTCCTACGGCATCGGAGGCGGCCGCGATGGCTTCCGCCAGATGCTGGCCGGGGGCCCGCCGCCCACCGCGATCATCTGCGGCACCGACCAGATCGCCTTCGGCGCCATGATCGAGGCCCGCGCCCGGGGGCTCGACGTGCCCGGCGACCTCTCGGTGATCGGCCACAACGATTCCGACTTCGCACCCTTCCTCGATCCGGCGCTGACCACGATCCGGATCCATTCCGCCGAGATCGGCCACGCCGCCGGCGACCATCTCATCGCCCGGATGCAGGGTCGGCCGGTGGTGCGGCTCACCGAAATCGACGCCGAGCTGATCCTACGCGCCAGCACGGCGCCGCCGCGAAGATAGGCCCGTGACCGAGCGTATAGGCGATATCTTGCCACCGCTTTGAAATCGCTTACAAGACGCTGAACAGCGAACGGATGCCCGACCGCGTCACATCCCGGGAGACAGCATGGCCCCCCGCATAGTCCTCCTGCACGCGACGCCGGTCGCGATGGCTCCGATCCAGGCGGCCTTCGCCGAGCGCTGGCCCGAGGCCGAGACGGTCAATCTGCTGGATGACGGCCTGTCCCTCGACCGGGCCAAGGAACCCGGCGAGATCTCCGAGGGCATGATCGACCGGTTCGTCCGGTTCGGGCGCTACGGCCACGACATGGGCGCCGACGGCATCCTGATCACCTGCTCGGCCTTCGGGCCGGCCATCGACCGGCTGATCGAGACCGTGCCGGTGCCGGTGCTCAAGCCGAACGAGGCGATGTTCCGCGCCGCCATCGCGCAAGGGCAGCGCATCGGCATGCTGGCGACCTTCGGCCCTTCGATCGGCACCATGACCGACGAGTTCGAGGAGTTCGTCGGCCAGTCTGGCCGGCTCGCGACCCTGCGCACAATCCTGGTGGACGACGCCATGGCGCGCCTGCGCGCCGGCGACGCCGAGACCCACAACCGGCTCATCGTCGAGCGGGCGCCGGAACTGGCCGATTGCGACGCGATCATGCTGGCGCATTTCTCGACTTCCCGGGCGGCCGAGGCGGTGCGCGCCGCCGTCGCTATACCGGTCCTGACCGCGCCCCATGCGGCGGTGGACCGGATGCGCGCCATGATCGAGACGGCTGAGAGGGCCTGATCCATGAAGCTCGGTGCCTTCTCCGACCGCCTGAGCGGCCATTGCGGCTTCCTGTTTACGGAGCTGCCCCTGCCCGAGCGGTTCGCCGCCGCGGCCAAGGCCGGGTTCCGGGCCGTGGAGCATCCGAACCTGTTCGCGACGCCGGCGGCAGAGGTCGCGGGCTGGCTCGAGCGGGCCGGCGTGTCCCTGGTCCAGACCGGTTTTCCGGCGGGCGACGCCTCCAAGGGAGAGAAGGGCTTCGCGGCACTGCCGGACAAGGTCGCGTATTTCCGCTCCACCATCGAGCCGACCCTGGACTATGTCGCGCAACTCGGCTGCCGGATGGTCCACCCGATGGCGGGCGTCCGGCCGGCCGGAGCCGAGCCCGCGCGGCTGTGGGAAACCTATCTCGACAACTTGGCCTTCGCGGCCGACGCGGCCAAGGCCCGCGACATGACCGTGATCGTCGAGCCGATCGGCCCGGGCTCCATCGCGGATTACGTGATCGACGACCCGCTCAAGGCCGTGGAGGCGATCCGTGCCGTGGGCCGGGACAACGTCAAGCTGCTTTTCGACGCCTATCACTGCGTCTGCCTCGGCCATGACCCGGCGGCACTGATCCGGGCACACGCGCCGCTGATCGCCCATGTCCAGATCGCCGACGATCCCGGCCGGCACGAGCCCGGGACCGGCACCATCGCGTTCGACCCGATCTTCGACGCCCTGGAGGCGGTGGGCTATGCCGGCTTCATCGGCTGCGAATACCACCCGGCCGCCGGCACCGAGGCCGGCCTCGGCTGGATGCGGGCGGCTTCGGTGTAGGGTCGGCGGCCCTCAGAACCGTGCCGCGACGCCGCCCATGATGGTGCGCGGCTGGCCCGGGGTGGCGTAGTGGTTCTGGAAGGCGCGGTCGTAATAGATCTCGTCAAGCAGGTTATCGACGTTGAGGTAGATCCGGACATCCGGCGTGATCTGATAGTACGAGATCAAGTTCACCACCGTGTAGGCGGGCATCGTGAAGGTCGACAGGGCCGTGCCGGCGACGCGCTGGCCGACGACGTTGAGCCCGCCCCCGAAGCCGAGCCCCTTCAGCGCGCCGCCCTGGACCTCGTAGACCGCCTGCATAGCAAAGCTGTTGGCAGGAATGTTGGCCAGTCGGGTCCCGACCGGGATCGTGTTGTCCCGCGTCACCGCCGCATCGACATAGGTGTAGGTGCCGATCACGCGTAGCCCCGGCGCCAACTCGCCTGCCAGGGTGAGGTCGAAGCCGCGGCTCTGCACCACGCCGGCGGCGACGCTGAAGGCGGAATCGACCGGGTCCGTGGTCGGGACGTTGGTGCGGCGGATGTCGAACACGGCCGCGGTGGCGTTGAGCCGCCCGTCGAGCAGGCCGACCTTTACGCCGGCCTCGTAGCCCTCGCCGCCCTCGAAGGCGAGGGGTTGGCCGCGCCGGTCCAAGGCGGTGCTGGGCTTGAACGAGCGCGCGTAGTTTCCGTAGACCGAGACTGCGTCGGACACGTCGTAGACCAGGCCGAAGCGCGGCAGCGCCTCCGTGCCGCGCAGAATCGTGGTGCGATTGGTGATGTATGATGTGGAGTCCTGTCCGACATCCTCGACCCGGACCCCCACCAGGGCGTGCAGCTGTGGGGTGATGTCGATCTGGTCCTGGACGTAGCCCGCGTAGCTCTCCGTGTGCTGCAGGAAGTTGGTGATGGTGGGCAGGCTGCGCGGCAGCGCCTGGCCGTAGCGCGGCGCCAGCAGGTCGAGCAGGAACGGGAAGGGCGCGGCGTTCGAGCGGTCGAAGACCTCCCGGTAGCGGTACCGGTCGTATTCGAGGCCGAGTAGCAGCGTGTGGTGCAGGAAGCCGGTGTCGAACTTGCCGGCCAGGTTGACCTGCACATCGGTGTCGGACCAGGTCAGGTCACGCCATTCCAGATTCCGGCGCAGGGTGCGGCCGTCCGGCAGGAAGCCGTTGGCAGCTGCGCCGACGCCCCAGCTCTTCAGAGATCCGCCGAGCACCTGAGCGCCGGCCGTGAGCACCCAGTCCTGGTCGAACCGGTGCTCGATCCGCAACTGGCCGAGGGCGTCCTGGACCACGCTCTGCGGCAGGCCGGGCTCGCTGAGGAAGCGGGAGCGCGGCACGTTACGCAGACGGCCCTGGAGGGGGACGATGCCGCGATCGAAGGTCGTGCCGGTGCTGACGAAGGCGCCCTCCAGGGTGATGGTCGTGTCCGCGCTGGGCTTCCAGGCGATGACGGGGGCGACGTGGTAGCGATCGCCGCTCACGAAATCGCGAAAACTGCCGTTGTCCTCCACCGCGCCGGTGATGCGGGCGAGGACCTGGCCGCTCTCGTCGAGCGCCCCGGTGGCGTCGAAGGTGCTGCGCTTGGCGCCGTAGCTGCCGTACTGCGTGCCGATCGCCAGCGACCGCTCGGCCAGGGGCTGCTTGGTCACGATGTTGAAGGTGCCGCCGGGATCGCCGCGGCCGTACAGGAAGGCCGAAGGCCCCTTGAGCACCTCGATCCGCTCGATCACGACGACGTCCGGCGCGTTCGGGTATCCGCGACTGATCGGGAATCCGTTGCGATAGTAGTCGAACACGGAGAAGCCGCGGATCGTGACTTCGGTCAGGCCGAGGCCGCCAAAATTGTTGGAGCGGCCGACGCCGGCCAGGTCGAGGGCGGTGTCGATCCGCGTGGCGGCGGCGTCCTCCAGCACCTGCCGGGTCACCGGCACGACCGTCTGCGGGACGTCGCGCAGGGGCGTGTCGGTGCGGGTGGCGCTGATCGTGGTCGCGGGAGCGTAGCCCTCCGGGGTCCGGGCGCCGCCGCCCTGACCGGTGACCGAGAGTTCTTCGAGCTGGACCTCGTGATTCGCCTCGAATGCAGGTTCCGCCCTGGCCCAATCCAGGGTCAAGACAGCAGAACTTACGATGATGAGGGCCGACGCAGCGATCTTTGCTCCCAAATGGGGAGTAATCAATCCAGATTGTTTAATTTTTTTCGCCACGTTCTCTAGCCAAGCTGCGTCCAGGCCGCCGAGATGGTCGAGTCGCGCCGACGCGGTCAAGCTTGATCGCCGGCGGATGGCGGGTGCTAAACTTAGAATGACTTTGAACGGGTCGTGGAATATCTTACGAACGCTCAAAACTAGCCCCGAACGAGGCCGGAGCGTTGCCGTCGCGCAACATCTGGGACGGGCGGTTCGCTCGTAGATCCGACGTCGTGGTCTCGCTACGCAGCGCCGAACAACCGCGCCCGGCGCTCCAGCACGGCCGGCCAGACCTCCGGATTCACCAGACGCGGCGGGGTCTCGCCGCGCAGGAGGCCGATGATCTGCTCGGCGCCCCATGCGGCCACGTTCCGGCGCGCCTCATGGGTGACGCCGGCGGTGTGGTAGGTCGCCACCACCGTGTCGAGCTGCAGCAGGGCCGAATCACGGGGCGGGGGTTCCGGCGCCCAGACGTCGAGGCCGGCCCCCGCGAGGTGTCCGGCGGTGAGGGCGTCGGCCAACGCCGCCTCGTCGTGAACGCCGCCCCGGGCCGTGGTGATGAACAGCGCCCCGGGCTTCATGGCCGCGAAGGTCGTGCCGTCGAAATTGCCCCGGGTCGTATCGTCGAGCGGGCAGTGCAGGGACACGATGTCGGACTCGGCGAGCAGCCGCGCCCGGTCCACCGGCTCGGCGCCGCGCGCCCGGATTTCTTCGGCCGAGAGCAGCGGGTCGTAGGCCAGGACCCGCATGTCGAAGCCGCGGGCGAGCTTGGCGACCTCCCGGCCGGTATGGCCGATGCCGACGAGCCCGAGCGTCGCGCCGCCGATCTCGTGGCCCATCAGCGATTCCCGGGAGAAGCCGCGCTCCGTCCGCAGCAGGCGGTCCGAGACGCAGATCTTGCGGGAGACGGCGAGCATCAGGCCGATGGCGAGTTCCGCCACCGAGCGGGCATTACCGCCGACCTGGTTGACCACTGCGATTCCGGCCCGGGTGCAGGCGGCCGCGTCCACCGTGTCGAAGCCCGCCCCGCCGGACGACACCGCCAGCAGGTTCGGGCAGCCGGCGAGAAGCGCGTCGGTGACGTGCCAGCGGCGGGGCAACTCGTCCCGGGCCGGGGAGACGTGGAAGACGTGCGCCTGTGCCAGCAGGGCCTCGAGCGTTTCCGGCGGGCCCTGCAGGTCGCCGACCTGCAGGTCGATGTCGGGCTCAGCCCTCAGCCGCGCGTCGAAGACCGGGTTGATCCAGAGATTGAACCGGCAGACGCGCTTGAGGGCCGCCACCGGGTCAGCCCTTCACGACGGCGTCGATCGCATCGACCACGTGGTCGATGTTGTGGGTGTTGACCGCCGCCACGCAGATCCGGCCCGTCTCCAGGGCGTAGACCTCGTGCTCGGTGCGCAGGCGGGTCGCCTCCTCCGGGCTCAGGCCGGTGTAGGAGAACATGCCCTTCTGCGCCTTGATCGCGTCGAAGCCGCGCTCGGGGTGGCGCTGCTGCAGGCTGTCCGCCATGCGCACCCGCATGGAGCGGATCCGCTCGCGCATCTCGGCCAGCTCCCGCTCCCAGTCGGCGCGCAGCTCCGGATCGGTCAGCACCATCTCGACGATGGCCGCGCCGTGGGTCACCGGGTTCGAGTAGCTCGCCCGAACCAGACGCTTGGCCAAAGACTCGACCTTGGTCTTCAGGGCCGGGGTCTCGGCGACGATCGTCAGCGCGCCGACGCGCTCGCCGTAGAGCGAGAACGACTTCGAGAACGACGAGGCGACGAAGAACTCCTGACCCGACTCGGCGAAGAGGCGCACCGGCGCGGCGTCCGCATCGAGGCCGTCGCCGAAGCCCTGGTAGGCGATGTCGAGGAACGGGATCAGGCCGCGCTCCGCGAGCAGGGGGGCGAGGTCGCGCCATTCATCGGGCGTCAGGTCGGCGCCGGTCGGGTTGTGGCAGCAGGCGTGCAGCACCACGATCGAGCCCTTCGGCAGCGTCTCGAGGTAGGCGCGCATCGCCGGGTAGTCGACGCCGCCGGTCTCGGCCGAGAAATACGGGTAGTCGACGACGGAGAAGCCGGCCTGCGTGAACAGCGCTTTATGGTTCTCCCAGCTCGGGTTGCTCACCGCCACGGTGGCGCCGGGATTGAGCAGCGCGAGCACGTCGGCGCCGGTCTTGAGGGCGCCGGTGCCGCCGATGCTCTGGAGCGTCGCGGTGCGGTTCTGCGTCAGGATCGGGGCGCCCGCACCGAACAGCAGGGCCTGGACCGCGTCGCGGAACGGCTTGGTCCCCTCGATCGGCCGGTAGGTCTTCGGCAGACCCTTCTCGATCCAGCGCTTCTCGGCGGTCTGCACGGCGCGCAGGCGCGGCACCTTGCCCTCGGCATCCGTGTAGACCCCGACCACGAGGTTGAGCTTTTTCGTGCTCGTGTCGGCGTTGAAGGCCTCGAACAGGCGCATGATCGGGTCGAGCGGCGCGTCCTGGATGCCGGCGAACAGCGAGGTCATGATCGTCAATCGTCCCAGAGGGGCT
Source organism: Methylobacterium sp. WL7 (assembly GCF_008040085.1). Taxonomy (NCBI): domain Bacteria; kingdom Pseudomonadati; phylum Pseudomonadota; class Alphaproteobacteria; order Hyphomicrobiales; family Methylobacteriaceae; genus Methylobacterium; species Methylobacterium sp. WL7. The sequence goes on from NZ_VRVG01000012.1 coordinate 45,819, forward strand.
TCGATGCGGCGCGCGCGGGCGGGTCTGTCCGAAGTCGCGGGCTGGCCGACGCCCTTATTTCCCACATCGCGCCCGCCCGCCAGCGCTTCCGCGCGCAGCTGCATCCCGATCCACTCAAGGATGAACGGATTTTGAAACCGCTTTATCCGAAAGCCGGCGGCCACCTTTCGGGCCGATGCGCGGGCCCGGCGCTGCACGCTTCCCGTGCGGCGAGACTGACCATAACGTGTGGCGATGAAGCAGATCCTCGCCCCGATCGTCGCCGGCCTCCTGGGCGCGGCACCGGCCGCCGCGCAGGCCCCTGTGCGGATCGGCCTGTCGGCGCCGCTCACCGGGCCGGATGCCGCCTTGGGCCAGGGGCTCCGGCAGGGCGCCGAGCAGGCTGTCGCCGACCTGAACCGCGCCGGCGGCAGCCGTCCGAAATTCGCCCTGGTGCCGGCCGACGATGCCGGCGATCCCAGGCAAGCCCTCGCCGCCGCGAAGAAATTCGCCGGTGAAGGCGTGCGCTTCGTGGTCGGGCCGTTCGAGTCCGGGGCGGTCGCGGCGGCGGCTCCGGTCTACGAGGAGGCCGGCGCCGTGATGGTCGCGCCCGGCGCCGCCTATACGCCTCTGACCGGCCGCGGGTTGTGGAACCTGTTCCGGCTGGGCCCGAGCGACGCGCAGCAGGGCCGGGCGGCGGGGAGCTATCTCGCCAAGGCGTTCGCCGGCCGGCGCGTCGCCATCGTCAACGATCGCTCGACCTACGGGCGCGGCCTCGCCGAGGCGGTGGCGGCGCGCCTGAAGGAGGCCGGCACCCCGGAGGTGCTGTTCGACGGCTTTCCCCGCGGCACACGCGACCTCTCCGATCTCATTGGGCGGGTGAAGGCGGCCCGGGTCGAGGCCGTGTATTTCGGGGGGCTGGCGCCGGAGGCCGCCACCCTGGTTCGCGCCCTGCGCGAGGCGTCCATCGGCGCAACGCTGGTGGCGGGCGACGGCATCCTCGATCCCGCCTTTGCGGCCGTCGCCGGCCCGGCCGGGGAGGGGACCGTGATGACCCTGCCCCCCGATCCGCCGCGCCTGCCCGAGCCGAAGGGCGGCAAGGCGACGGCGCGCAGCCCAGAGGCCGAGAGCGTCGCGGCTTCGGGCTACGCGGCGGTGGAAGTGCTGGCTCAAGGCTTGGAGCGCGCCCGCGCGGCGGACCCGAAAGCCGTGCGCGTTCCGGACGGCCGCAAAGTCGCCGAGGCGCTGCACGGCACCCAGCCTGCGCGCACGATCCTCGGTCCGGTCGGCTTCGACGAACGTGGCGACCGGATCACCGGTCCGGTCACCCTGCGGGTCTGGCGGCGGACGCCGGACGGGCGCCTAGACTACGCCGGCAACGACGTCTCCGGTCCGTGAGCGCGGGCCGCCCGGGACCGCGATCCGAGGGCGGTCCGGACGCGGCATTCCTGAGATGGCCGCCAGTTTTTTGGAAAAGATGATGCCAAATCAGCGGTTGCGCGCATCATCCGGGGCTCGATATCCAGTCCGATCGGCACGGCGTGACTTGCCGCGGGATCGTGCGACGACTAAATGCGGGCAGCGTCGCTGAGCAGGCGCGGACCGTCCGTCGGATCGGATCCGCGCCCTGCGGCGTTTCCCGAGCTTGATGACAGCCGTTGAAGTTTTGCCGGAACGCCTGCTGCCGGACGGTCCGACTGGAGAAGGTGCATGGCGAAAGAAGAATTGATGCAGTTCGACGGTCTCGTGATCGAGATCTTGCCGGACGCGCGCTACCGCGTGCAGCTCGACCAGGGTCACGAGATCGTCGCCTACACGGCCGGCAAGATGAAGAAGAACCGCATCAAGACGCTGGCGGGTGATCGGGTTACGGTCGAGATGTCGCCCTACGACCTCGAGAAGGGCCGCCTGGTGTTCCGTCACAAGGACGAGCGCTCCGCGGGTCCGCGTCCGCAGGTGCGGGGCGGTCAGTTCCGCCGCCGCTGATGGCTGAGCGCGCGACCCGGGTTTCCTCGGTCGCGCCGGCCTATCTGCTCCTCACGCTCACGGCGTTGCTCTGGGCCGGAAACGCGGTCAGCAGCCGCTGGGCTCCGGGGCACGTCTCGCCGCAGGTGATCACGACGCTGCGCTGGGCTGTGGCCTGCACTGCGCTCGCGCCGTTCGCGGCCCGCAGGCTCGTGGCGGAATGGCCGCTCCTGCGCCCCCACTGGCTGCGCATCCTGCTGATGGGCGGCCTCGGCTACACTGCTTTCAACTGCCTGTTCTACGCCGCCGGCGTCCACACCGGAGCGGTCAACCTGGCGCTGTTCCAGGGAGCGATCCCGGTCCTGGTGATCCTGCTCAACCGCGTGGCCTACCGGGTGCCGGTCACCCTCGGCCAGATGCTTGGCGTGGTCCTGACGCTGATCGGCGCCGGCATCGCCGCAACGCACGGCGACTGGTCGGTCCTGACGCGCCTCGATTTCAACCGTGGCGACGTCCTCGTGTTCGGCGCCTGCCTGCTCTACGCGGGCTACACGATCTTCCTGCCGACGCGCCCGAAGGTGACGGCGCTGGCGTTCTTCGCCGCCATGGCGATCGCCGCCTTCGTGACCTCGCTGCCGCCCCTCGCCGTCGAGTGGGCCACGGGGCATGCGGTCTGGCCCGGGCTGGCGGGCTGGGCGATGGTCGCCTTCGTGGGCCTTGGGCCGTCGCTGCTGGCGCAGTTGTTCTTCATGCGCGGTGTCGAACTGATCGGCCCGAACCGGGCCGGCCTGTTCGTCAACCTCGTGCCGATTTTCGGCGCGGGCCTCGCCGTCCTGCTGGTCGGCGAGCCGTTCGGGGCGACTCAAGCCGTCGCCCTGGCCCTGGTGCTCGGGGGGATCGCCTGTGCCGAGCGCCTGAAGCCGGCGCCGGCCGCCGGGGCGACCCCCGAAGCCGCCTATTCGCAGACGCGGACGCGCCGGATGTAGACGTCGCCGTAGGGGTCGATCGTGCGGCGGCGCTCGAAGTGGCAGACCGGACCGTAATCCTCTTCCACGTAGACAGGCGGCGGGGCGCGGTAGACCGGCCGGCCCGGATAGTAGCCATTGTTGGCCGACGACGCGATGGCGCCGCCGACCGCGAGGCCGCCGAGCACGCCGAGGGCCGCGGCGCCGCCGGCGCCGATCCCGTCACGGGCCTGGGCGGCCGGAGAGAGGGTGGCGAGGCTCCCGACGATGAGGCTCGTCGCGAGAAGGTACTTCATGACATTCCCCCTGATGGGTGCGATTCGGTCAGGCGTAGGCTGACTACCACACCTCAGCTTTGGGGCGTTTGTTCGGCCGCACATCGCGACTTGACGTGGGGTGTTCCGACGCACCAAACCCGGATCGGACGCATCAAAACAACAACCGCGAGCGGAGGCCGGCATGGTGACACGGGGCTTCGTCGGGCGCAGGCAGCCGCCCGAGACGGGCGCGCGCATCCCGCCCGGCCAATATCTCACCGAGGATTTCCCGATCCTGCAGATCGGCCCCAACCCGACCGTGGATCCGGCCACCTGGCGGTTCACGCTGCGTGAGGGCTCTCGGCCGATCAAGACGTGGAGCTGGGAAGAATTCGAGGCTCTGCCCCGCACCACCTGGCAGGGGGACATCCACTGCGTCACCAAGTGGTCGAAGTTCGACACCGCCTGGAAGGGCGTGAGCTTCGACGACCTGCTGGCCGATGCCGGCATCGCGGCGCCGACCGGGTATCTCCTGGCGGAATCCTACGACGACTACACCACCAACGTGCCGGTTGCCGACCTCGTGAACGGCCAAGCCATGGTGGCGACGCGCTATGCCGGCCAGCCGATCCACCCGGATCACGGCGGCCCGGCGCGGCTGCTCGTGCCGCACCTCTATTTCTGGAAGAGCGCCAAATGGGTGAAGGGCCTTCGCTTCACTCAGACCGATACCGCCGGCTTCTGGGAGTTGCGTGGGTATCACATGTACGGGGATCCCTGGCGTGAGCAGCGCTACACCGGTGACTGAGCCGATCGTCTTCCGCTGGCACCAGGCCGAGATCACCGCAATCGCGCCCGTCACCTCGCAGGTGAAGAGCTTTCGGCTACGCTGTGACATCGCTCAGGCTTACCGGGCCGGCCAGCACGTCGATGTCCGCCTGACCGCCGAGGACGGCTACCAGGCCCAGCGCAGCTACTCGATCGCCTCGGCGCCCGACGGCAGCGGCACCCTCGAGCTGATGGTCGAGGCGCTGCCCGACGGCGAGGTCTCGGGCTGGTTCTCGGAGGCCGCCGAGGTCGGCGACCGGGTCGAGCTGCGCGGGCCGATCGGCGGCTCGTTCTCCTGGGACGGCCCGGACGGGGGCCCGCTGCTGCTGGGGGCCGGCGGCTCCGGCGTGGTGCCGCTGCTGGCGATGCTGCGCCGGCGCGCGCTGGTCGCTCCGGAGATTCCGGCGGCCCTGATCTACTCCGCCCGGACGCGCGCGGACGCGATCGCGTTGCCCGAACTGGAGCGCCTCGCCGCCGACGGAACCGGCTTCTCCCTGCACCTCACCACCACCCGGGATGCCGGCGGCCGGCGCATCGACGCCGCCCTCGTGGCCGGCGCCCTGGCGCGGCTCGGACGACCTGAAAAGGTCTTCCTCTGCGGGTCGAACCGATTCGTCGGCGCGGCCTCCGACCTGATCCTGGCGGCGGGCGTCCCGGCGGGCGTGATCCGGACCGAGCGGTTCGGCAGCTGATCAGGGGCTGAAGATCAGCACGAGGTAGACGAAGAACACCACGAGGTGAACGGCGCCCTCCAGAACCGTCGTGCGGAGGCCCGAGAAGGTCTGCGTGCTCAGGATCAGCGTCACCGCCAGCAGCGTCATCTCGGTGGGCTTGAGTCCGAGCACCACGGTCTGGCCGGTGAGCAGGCCGATCGTGAGGATCGCCGGCACCGTGAGGCCGACCGTCGAGGTCGCCGCGCCCAGGCACAGGTTGATCGCCCGCTGCAGCTCGTTGCGGGCGATGGCCTTCAGCGCCGAGATCGCCTCCGGGGTGAACACGATGGCGGCGATCAGCACGCCGCCCAGCGCGGAGGGCGCCCCGAGCGCCGCGATGCCGTGGTCGAGGATCACCGCGAGGCTCTTGGCCAGCAGCACGATCGGCACGACGTTGGCGAGCAGCAGCACGACGTGCTTCGCGATCGCGCCGCGCGAGGTCGAACCCGAGCCGGACTCGCTGTCCGCCTCCTCTTCCGACTCCTGGAAAAAGTCGCTGTGCCGGCTGGTCTGGATCAGCAGGAACACCCCGTAGAGCGCCAGGGTGAATACCGAGAAGGTCACCGCCTGCAGGGTGGTCAGGGTGCCGTCGGCGGTGGAGCTGGTGAAGTTCGGGATGATCAGCGCGACGGTGGTCAGCGGGATGATCACCGACAGGAAGGCCGAGGCTCCCTGCAGGTTGTAGCTCTGCTGGTGGTGGCGCAGGCCGCCCATCAGCAGCCCGAGGCCGACCACGCCGTTCAGCACGATCATCAGCACGGCGAACATCGTGTCGCGGCCGAGCGTCGGCGCGTCCTTGGCCGAGAGCATCACGGCGGAGATCAGCGCCACCTCGATGATCACGATCGACAGGGTCAGCACCAGGGTGCCGAGCGGCTCGCCGAGCCGATGCGCGAGATCCTCGGCCTCGTGCACGACCCCGAAGGCCGCCCAGACGATGACCGCGAGCAGCCAGGCGAACAGGCCGCCCGCGAACCAGGGCTGCGACAGGTCCCCGAGCCAGGACTTCCCGAACCACGCGAAGGCGAGAACCGTCGCCCACGCCACCGCCAGCCGCAGGACTCCCGTCATGGTCTTGGTCGTCTCCGTGCGCGGTCGTGTGACGCGGCCGTGCGTACTGTCGGACCCAATGAGAGTCCATGCCCGGCCTGGACCGGGTCAGCCCGCGTCCTACGGTGGCGTCAGTGCGGGCGGACCAGCCTCGCCGCGCCCCTCTGAGCGCGCGCAACCGGCCCATGCCGTGGCGGGAGTGGTCATCGGGCCCCGTAGGCGCTACCTTGTCAGGACCCGAATAAAGTCCGGTGCCTGATTCCTCCGCCGCGCGATGGCGCGCTGCCGGGCGCGGCGCGGCCGTTGAGAGTTTCCGAAACTTGCCCTTCCCGACCCTGCCCGCCCCCCTCGCGCGGGCCCTGTCCGAGCGCGGCTATGCCGATCCCACCCCGGTCCAGGCCGCGGTGCTGGAGGCGGCGGCCGGCGCCCGCGACCTCCTCGTCTCCGCCCAGACCGGCTCCGGCAAGACCGTGGCCTACGGGCTCGCCATGGCCGACATGCTCTTCGGCCGCGAGGCGGGTGAGGAGGCCGATGCGGCCGAGATGCTGCCGCCCGCCGGCGCGCCGCTCGCCCTGGTGATCGCCCCGACCCGCGAACTGGCCCTCCAGGTCCAGCGCGAGCTGCTGTGGCTCTACGCCCCGGCCGGCGGGCGCGTCACCGCCTGCGTCGGCGGCATGGATCCCCGCCGCGAGGCCCGGATGATGGCCGACGGCACCCATATCGTGGTCGGCACCCCGGGCCGCCTGCGCGACCACCTCGAGCGCCGCAACCTCGACCCGACCAACCTGCGCGCCGTCGTGCTCGACGAGGCCGACGAGATGCTCGACCTCGGTTTCCGCGAGGATATCGAGTTCATCCTTTCGTCCACCCCGCCGGAGCGGGCGACCTACCTGTTCTCCGCGACCCTGCCGAAGGCGATCGAGGCCCTGGCCGAGCGCTACCAGCGCAACGCCCTGCGGCTGGCGATCAAGGGCGAGAGCAAGGGCCACGCTGACATCGCCTACCGGGCGGTGCGGATCATGCCGCGGGAGACCGAGCACGTTGTGCTCAACCTCCTGCGCGAGGCGGACGCCCCGACCGCGATCGTGTTCTGCAACACCCGCAACGCGGTGCGCCATCTCCAGGCGAGCCTCACCGAGCGCGGCTTCTCGGTGGTCGCGCTCTCGGGCGAGCTCGGCCAGGGCGAGCGCAACGCCGCCCTCCAGGCCCTGCGCGACGGGCGTGCCCGGGTCTGCGTCGCCACCGACGTGGCGGCGCGCGGCATCGACCTGCCGTCGCTGAGCCTCGTGATCCACGCCGACCTGCCGCACGACGCCGAAGTGCTTCAGCACCGCAGCGGGCGTACCGGTCGGGCCGGGCGCAAGGGCACCTCGGTGCTGCTGATCCCGAACTCCCGGCGCCGCCGCGCCGAGCAGATGTTCGCCATGGCCAAGGTCAGCCCGGAATGGTCGGGGCCGCCCTCGGCCGACGACATCCGCAAGCTCGACGGCGAGCGCATGCTCTCCGACCCGCTCTTCTCCGAGCCGCCGGCCGAGGAGGATGTCGCGCTCGCCGGCGCCCTGCTCGCCGGCAAGACGCCGGAAGAACTCGCCGCCCTCCTGGCCCGGGTCTACCGCACCCGCCTGCCGGCGCCCGAAGAGGTCAGCGATCCCGGCGAGGGCCGTGCGCCGCGCGGCGTCAGCGAGCGCCCGCCCTACGACCCGATGAACCCGGAGCAGATCGCCGCCCTGGGTCCGGCGGTGTGGTTCCGGCTCAATCTCGGCCGGCGCGACAACGCCGACCCGCGCCGTCTGCTGCCGATGCTGACCCGCCGCGGCGGCATCGGCCGCCAGGAGATCGGCGCGATCCGGATCTTCGACCGGGAGACCAAGTTCGAGATCCGCGGCAACGCCGCCGCGCGCTTCGCCGAGGCCTTCGCCCGCAACGGCTCGCCGGAGATCCAGGTCGAGGCCTTGGCCGGGGATGCCGGTCCGGCCGAGCGCAAGAGTGCCCCGAGCGGCCCGAAGGGGTTCGCGAGCCCGCGCGCCGGCAAGCATCAGCGCCAGGCCGAGCGGTCCGGTCCCCGGCCCGATCACAAGCCCGGCCGGAACACAGGCCGCAGCTGAGCCGGCTGAATCCTGAACGGGGGCGCTGCTGCGCCCCCGGGCAGCCCGTAAGCGGCGTCCAGAACGGCAGCCGCCCGCTTATCGGTAGGGACGTTGCGGAGAGCGGAGCATGCGTATCGAACCGCTCCGGCGTCCGGCGGGAGGTGCTAGAACACCTTTTTCATCGCATCGCCCAGTGCGTCGACGCTCTCCTTCAGCTTCCGGCCGGCTGGCGCCAGGGACGGGAGCTTAATACCGAGCACCTCGGTCTCCTCGTCGGCCGGCTCGGCCTGAGCCACGGTCGCGGCGCCGGGCTTGGCCGCATCGGCGGCCTTCTTCGCAACCGGCGGCTTGCTGACGGCCATCACCTTGCGGGCTGGCTTCTCGGGTGAGGCCGGAATCGGTGTCGCCGCGACCGGCTTTGGCGCGGGCGCGGCGGCGGGCACGACTGCGTCCCGCGCCCGGACGATCTCGGAGGCCCGCGGCTGCTGCAGCACGGCGGTGCGGGTAGGCGGGAGGGGCACGACCTGCCGGGCGGCGGCGATCGGCGCGACCGGGGTCGGCGTCGGGATCCGCTTGGTCGGCGCCTCGGGCACGGCGACGCTTTTCGCGGGCGGTGGGGCGCTCGGTACGCTTCTGGCCGGCGCGGACATGGGCGGGCTCGCGACGGCCGGCGCTGGCGCCAAGGCCTCCGGCAGGACGGCCATGCGCAGGGCCGGCTTCTCAGGCTCAGCCGGCTTCGGCGTGACGGGAACGGCCGGAGCGATTCCGGCGACGGCTGGAAGACCGTCCTTCAATTCGGGCCAGTCCGCGGCCCGGCTCGACGGTCCCAGCTTGACGGGTGTCGGGGCTGCGAGCCCTGCCATCAGGGTCGAGGCGGCGACGCCGAAGCCCGCGAGCGCGCTGACACCGACCAGCCCGGCCAGGACCAGTCGCAGGCTGGGCTTGCGTCCGGGACGGAGATCCGGCGACCGATGCGGCCGGGTGTCGGACGGGTCCAGGGCGAGGTCCATCATGGTCCGGGGTCTCTGACACGGTGCACGACGCGCGCGACCGGGCCCCCCACGACCGGCCGCCGTTCTCCATCGTTGCGGAGATGGGTCGACTCTGCCGTCGATAGAGAAACCGCAATACGGCGCAAAGATGTCGCGTCGTATTGGGTGCCCGGCCCATCTGGGCTCGGCTATCCACAAGATAAGCTGAAGCCGCTTAAGAATCCGTAGTCGGTTCGATTACCGCGGTACGGCTTCGACAGCGCCGGGGCGCCGCCGATCCCCTGGCCAGGGCCGTCATCGTCCGAAGCGACTTGCGGGATCCGGTGGCAGAGGCTTCGCCGACAGGCCAGCGCGAGCACAATTCCCGAAGGCGGCCACTGGCTTACGGGGAAAAGACGATGGGAATCAAAAAGCTAGCGCATCGAGCCGGTTCCGGTCGCCGGGACGATGCGTTATGCGTCTCGGCGTGGATACGACACCGACTCAGCTTCCCATCTCGGCTGCACCGCCCGACAGGCACCGCGCCGGCTTCTGGTCGTGGACCGATTGGTCGACCCGGGCCCGGCTCGTCGCGGTTGTGTTGTTCATCGACGCGCTGGCGGCTCTGATCTCCTGCGGGGTGATCGTGCTCAACGCGCGCAACGCGGTGCGGGTCGAGACCCGCGCCTCGCTGGCCACCGTCGAGTCCCTGGTCGCCGACACGATCCGCCTGTCCGACACCGCCTCGCCGGACACGCTGCTCCAGACCTTGGACCTCCGCTTCAAGGTCCTGCGGCACGTCCGCGTCGCGGTCCTGGAAGCGGACGGCGACCAGGTCGGCAAACCGATGCCACCGCACCGGGCCGAGCGCGAGGCGCCCCATTGGTTCGCCGACCTGATCATGCCGCCGATCGAGCGCCACACCCTGCCGATCGTGGTCAACGGGCAGACCCTCGGAACCGCGCAGATCACCACCCAGCCGATGGACGAGATCGACGAGATCTGGGGTTATGCCCGGGCGCTCTCGATGACCACGCTGGCGATCAACGCCGCGATGCTGATCGCGCTCTATCTGGCCCTCGGGCGCATCCTGGCGCCCCTGCAGCGGCTGGGCGCCGGCCTGACCCAGCTGGAGCACCATGATTACACCGCGCGCCTGAAGCCCCCCGGCGCCCGGGAGCTGGCGGTGATCGCCGAGCGGTTCAACAAGGTCGCCGCCGCGTTGAGCGAGGTCCGCGCCGCCAACGGCCGGCTCAACCGGCAATTGCTCACCGCGCAGGACGACGAGCGCCGCCGCACCGCGCTCGAACTGCACGACGAGTTCGGTCCCTGCCTGTTCGCCCTTGAGGCCAATGCCGCGTCGATCGCCCGGATCGCCTCGGGCGCGGCCGAGCCCAATCGCGAAAAGCTCGCCACCCGGGCTGCCGAGATCAGCGCCATCGTCGGGCAGGTCCAGACCGTCAACCGGGAACTCCTGAACCGTCTGCGCCCGCACGGGCTTGGGCAGGCGCCGCTCGCCACCTGCCTCGATCTGATGCTGCGCGGCTTCGGTCAGCGCCATCCCGGCACCGCCTTCGTCGGCCGGTTCGACGGCTTGGCCCGCGGCTATGGCGACCTCGTGGACCTCACGGTGTTCCGCTGTGTGCAGGAGAGCGCGACCAACGCCGTGCGGCACGGCGCCGCCACCCGGGTCGAGGCCGAGGCGACAGAGGGGGACGGCCTATTGCGCGTCACGATCCGCGACGACGGGACGGGAATCCCGCTCGAACACCGCACCGGGCTCGGTCTGTCGGGGATGCGCGAGCGCGTCGAGGCGCTGGATGGTACCTTCGCCCTTGACAATGCCGGCCCCGGAGCAATCGTCAAGATCACGATCCCCGTTCCGCCGGAGCGGGTCGACGAGAACAACAACGCGCCGAGCGCATGAACGCCATCGCCTCCCAGATCGACGCCGCCGCCACACGCTTACCGGTCCTCGTGATCGACGATCATCCGATCGTCCTGCAAGGCTGTCGCCGGGTCCTCGAGGATTCCGGGGTCGAGACCATCGCGGAGGCGACCACGGTGGTCGGCGGCTACCGGATCTTCCACCGGCTGCGTCCGCCGGTGGTGATCTGCGACCTCACCTTCCAGGGCAGCGGCATGGCCGGGCTCGGCCTGATCCGTCGCATCCGCGCGGTCGCCCCGGAGACGCGCATCCTGGTGTTCAGCATGCACAACGATCCGGTAATCGTGGCGCGGGCGCTCGAGGCCGGTGCGCTGGGCTACGTGCTGAAGGACCACGCCTCGGCGGAGCTGTTCGAGGCGTTCGGCAAGGTCAGGGTCGGCGAGGTCTACCTCGACCGCCGGCTCGCCACCGAGGTCGCGATGCTACGCGCCGACGCCCGCCGGACTCCCGAATCCCAGCTCACCCCCCGTGAGCAGCAGATCCTGGCGCGGCTGGCCCAGGGTCGCTCCTACGGCGCCATCGCGGCCGACCTGTCGGTGAGCTACAAGACCGTCACCAACGCCTGCTCGCAGATGCGCCAGAAGCTCGGCGTCCGGACGCTGGCCGAACTGATCCACGTGGCCGTCACGCACGCCCAGCGACAGGGCTGACGCCCTCACAGAAACCAGGCAGGAGTTGCCTTTGACCGACGGTGACACCGGCTCGAACGCGTTCTCCCGCGACGCGTGGGCGCGCAACGCGGTGGCCTACGAGACGATCCGGTCGATGCCGTTCAACGCCGAGCTCGCCGCCGGCACGCTCAAGCAGGATCGCTTCCGCCACTACATCGTGCAGGACGCGCATTACCTGATCGGCTTCGGCCGTGCGCTGAGCCTCGCCGCCGCGAAGGCGCCGGACCCGGACGGGATCGTGCAATTCTCGCGCGCCGCGCAGGACGCCATCGTGGTCGAGCGCGCGCTCCACGGCGGGTTCTTCCGGGATTACGCGATCGGCCCGGAGACCTTCGCGGCGACCGCGCTGACGCCGGCCTGCCACCACTACGTCTCCTACCTCCTCGCCGCGGCCTATGCCGAGCCGTTCGAGGTGCTCTGCGCGGCCCTGTTGCCGTGCTTCTGGATCTACAAGGCGGTGGGTGACGACATCTTCGCCCGCGCCGCCGCCGACAACCCGTACCGGGCCTGGATCGACACCTACGCGGGCGAGGAGTTCGCCACGGCCGTGGCCAGGATGATCGCCGCCACCGACCGGGCCGCGGAGCAGGCGTCCCCGGTGGTACGCGCGCGGATGCACGAGGCCTTCACGCAGGCCACCCGACTGGAATGGCTGTTCTGGGACAGCGCCTATCGGGACGCGGCGTGGCCGCTGTGACGATCCCGAACCGGGCGTGACGCCGCCGCCGGACCTCAGCCGCCGGGCAATCCTGGCGGCGACGGCCGCCGCGGCCGCATTCGGGCGCGTCCGCACCGGAGCCGCGGACGCGCCGAAAGCTATCCCGCAGGATCGCCCGGTCCGGATCGCGATGATCCTCTATCCGGGCATGACCGCCCTCGACCTTGTCGGCCCCCAGGCGCTGCTCGCCGGGCTGGCCCCCGGCAGCCTGTACTGCGTCGCGCGATCCGCGGGTCCGGTCGCCAGCGACACGGGCCTGAGCCTGGTGGCGACCCACACGTTCGAAACCTGCCCGCCCGATCTCGACGTCCTGCTGGTTCCGGGCGGCGACGGCACCCCCGAGCAGATGCGCGACGCGGCCCTGCTGGACTTCCTGCGGGCCCGCGCGCCCGGCACGACCTGGCTGACGAGCGTCTGCACCGGCTCGCTGATCCTCGGGGCGGCCGGCCTGCTCAGGGGCTACCGCGCCACCTCGCACTGGTGCGTGCGCGATGCGGTGCTGCCGCTGCTCGGCGCCGTGCCGGTGGCCGAGCGGGTGGTGTTCGACCGCGATCGGGTCACCGCGTCCGGCGTCTCGGCCGGGCTCGATCTCGGGCTGGCGCTGGCCGCCCGCCTGCGTGGCCCCGACTATGCCCGCACCGCGCAACTCGTCGCCGAATACGCCCCGGAGCCGCCGTTCCGGGCCGGCACGCCCGGGCAGGCCGGGCCGGCGATCGTCCGGGCGGCGGACGAGATCCTGGCCCCGCTGGTCGCGGGGGCGACCCGGGCCGCCCGGGGGGACTGACGGCCCGAAAGCGATGCAGCCGCGCCACGCTTCGCGCCGACGTTGTGCGGCGTCCTTGACGGGGCGCCCCGCGAACCGAACTGTGCCGTCAGGAACCGCCGGAGCCGCCATGTCCCTGATCGCACGCCTGCGCGCCTACGCGACCGAGGCTCTCGGGGTCGGCGCCTCCGAGCCGGTGGACGACACGCATCTCGCCGCGACCGCCCTGCTCGTGCACGTGGCCCGGGTCGACGGCATCCTGGCACCCGCCGAGAGCGACCGCCTGTCCCGGATCGTGCAGGGCCGCTACGCCGACGGGCCGGACGCGGCCAGGGCGCTGATCGAGCGCGCCGCCGCGATCGATGCCGAGACCCGCGACGTGGCGAGCCTCGTCGAGATGATCCCGCACGAGGCCAACATCACTGAGCGCCAGGAATTGCTGACCATGGCCTGGTCGGTGGCCGCCGCGGACGGCATCGTGGACGAGTTCGAGGAGGCGCTGGTGGAGCGCCTCGGCCGGTTGCTCGGCTTCGACGAGGCGGCGGTCACCGCGGCCCGGCGGACCGGGCAGCAGGGCGTCGGCGCCGCCTGACCGCGCGGGCCTGGACGATGATCGCCAGCCTGGCGCTGATCCTGCTCGCCCAGCTCGTCGGCGAGGTCCTGGCCCGGGGCGCCGGGGTGCCGGTGCCGGGGCCGGTGATCGGCATGGGGCTGATGTTCGCCTTCCTGCTGCTGCGCGACAGCCGCCTCGGCCTGCCCCGGATCCTGCCGCAGCCGCTGACCGACGGCACCCTCGAATCGACGGCGCGGGGGCTCCTGATGAACCTGTCGCTGATGTTCGTGCCGGCCGGAGTCGGCGTGGTCGGGCGGCTCGACCTGCTCCGAGCGCAGGGGCTCAAGCTCGCGATCGTGCTGGTGGTCTCGACCGCCCTGTCGCTGCTGGTGACCGTGCTGGTGTTCCGCGCGGTCGCGTCCCGGGTCGAGCGGCGGCGGCCGGACGGCGAGGCCTGAGCGGTGGCCGGCGACTTCTCGCTTTGGGTCTACCTCGCCGGCACGCCGCTGCTGTGGCTGACCGTGACGCTGACCTCCTACGTCCTGGCCGACCGGCTCGCGGCCGCCACCGGCCGCCACCCGATCGCCAACCCGGTTCTGATCACGGTGGTGCTGGTCGGCAGCGTCCTGGCGGTGACCGGCACGCCGTATCCGACCTATTTCGAGGGCGCCCAGTTCGTGCACTTCCTGCTCGGGCCTGCGACGGTGGTGCTGGCGATGCCGCTCTACGAGCGCCGGGCCACGGTCCTGCGTGCCCTCGTGCCGATGCTGGCCGCCCTGGTGGCCGGCGCCGCCACGACGCTCGCGGTGGTGATCGCGCTGGCGCGCCTGCTCGACATCCCGCAGCCGATCCTGATCTCGCTGGCGCCGAAATCCGTGACCTCCGGCGTCGCCATGGGCATCGCCGAGGCGCTGGGCGGCGACCCGACGCTCACCGCGATCCTGGTCATCCTCACCGGCATCATCGGGGCGATCCTGGTGACGCCCCTGATGAACGTCCTGCGGATCCAGGACATGCGCGCTCGCGGCTTCGCGGCGGGGCTCGCCGCCCACGGCATCGGCACCGCCCGAGCCTTCCAGGTGAGCGAGACGGCCGGCACCTTCGCGGGCATCGCCATGGGGCTCAACGCGTTCCTGACCGCGATCCTGGCGCCCCTGGCGCTGCATCTGCTGTTCTGAGCGATCAGCCGTCGAGGTGCCAGACGACCGCGTCGGCGAGCGACAGGCTCGACGTCAGGCCCGGGCTCTCGATTCCGAACAGGTGGACGATCCCGGGCAGCCCGTGCTCGGCCGGCCCGTCGATCCAAAAGTCCGCCGCGGGCTCGCCCGGGCCGGTGAGCTTCGGGCGCAGGCCGGCGTAGTCCGGATACAGCACCCCGTCCGGCAGGCCTGGCCAGTAGCGGCGGATCGAGCCGTAGAAGCTGTCCGCCCGCCGCGGGTCCACTTGGTAGTCCACCGTGTCGACCCATTCCACGTCGGGGCCGAATCGGGTGCGGCCGGCCAGATCGAGGGTGAGGTGGATGCCCAGCCCGCCGTCGAGGCGCGGGGCCGGATAGATCAGCCGCGAGAACGCCGGCTTGCCGGTGCAGCCGAAGTAATTGCCCCGCGCCAAGCGCAGCACCGGCACGCGGTTGGCCGGATAGCCTTCCGTGCGGGAAGCCAGCACCGGCGCCCCGAAGCTCGCGGCATTGACGACCGCGTCGAAGGCCATCTCCCCCGGCTCGCTGCCCCCGAACGCCGCGTGCCATTGGCCGCCCCGCCGGGACAGGCGCTCCACCGGCGTACGCAGGGCGAGGACGCCGCCGTGATCCTCGATGACGCCGAGCAGGGCCAGCATCAGCGCGTGGCTGTCGACGATGCCGGTCCGGGGCGCATGCAGCGCCAGGGTGCAGGCGAGTGCCGGCTCCAGCCGCTTCGCCGCCGCGGCGTCGAGAAGCACCAGGCCGGGGACGCCGTTCGCCTCGCCTTGATGGCGGATCGCCGCGATCGTCTGCGCTTCCGCGTCGTCGGCCGCCACGATCAACTTGCCGCAGGCGCGATGCGGTACCCCATGGTTCGCGCAGAAGTTGTACAACTTCTCGGCGCCATCGACGCAGTGGCGGGCGCGCGCGGAACCGGACGGGTAATACATGCCGCCATGGATCACCTCGGAGCTGCGGGCTGAGACTCCGGTCCCGAACGCGTCCTCCGCTTCCGCCAGGATGACGGCATGCCCACGCTGCGCGAAGGCCCGCCCTACGGCCAGCCCGACGACGCCGGCGCCAACGACCAGAACCTCCATGCGCACCACTCTCGGCTGCCGGCCCGAAAGGGCAGGTGAGTCTTCAATACCGCACCCGAGACCGGATGAGGGCCCGGATCTTGATTCGGCGTTGACCCTAATTATCAATTCTAAGTAGAAACAGCGCGGCAATAGATACGCGCAGCGGTTGTAAGCGCGGTGAGTGGGCGCATAATGCAATGACGCGCTGCCCCAGGGCAGACCGGAATTCCTCCCCGGCGGCCATCACCGGCACCCGGCAGTACAGCACCTCTATCGACTCGACAAAGCCGCATCTTCGGACAGGAAACCTTAGGAGATGACCATGCTGACGACCTCCCCGAGCGTCGAACTCGCCGCGAAGATCCTAAGCGCCTACGTCACCAAGAACAGCGTGCCGGCCGGCGCCCTTCCGAGCCTCCTGTCGGAAGTCCACCGTTCGATCACGGCCCTCGACGCGCCGTCGGAGCAGCCGGTCAAGCGGCCGACCGAGGCGCAGATCCGGGCCTCGATCCGGCCCGACACGATCATGAGCTTCGAGGACGGCAAGTCCTACAAGGCCCTGCGCCGACACCTGACCCTGCGCGGCCTCACCCCCGAGGCTTACAAGGCGAAGTGGGGCCTGCCAGTGGATTATCCGCTGGTCTCCGCGGCCTACAGCGCCCGGCGTTCGAAGATCTCGCGGGAGATCGGGCTTGGCCAGAAGCTGCGGATGCAGCAGGCGGCCGAGTAGGCACGGCTCCGACCGGACTGCCGGGGCCGGCCGTGCACGTCACGGCCGGCCTTCTGCCGCCGCGATCTCCTGGATCAGCAGGGCCACGAGACCGGACCAGCCGGTCTGGTGCGCCGCGCCGACGCCCCGGCCGGTATCGCCGTGGTAATACTCGTAGAACAGCACGAGATCGCGGAAATGCGGATCGTCCTGTTCGATCCGGCTGTCCCCGTAGACCGGCCGATGCCCGTCCTGTCCGCGGGTCGAGAGGCCGATGAGGCGGCGCGACAGCATCGCCGCGATCTCCCGGAGCGAGTAGGTCCGTCCCGAATGGGTCGGCGCCTCCACACGGAAATCCGGCCCGTAATAGCCGTAGAACTGCTCAAGGCCTGCAATCAGCAGGTAGTTCACCGGCATCCAGACCGGCCCCCGCCAGTTCGAATTGCCGCCGAACAGGCGTGAGCGCGATTCCGCGGGCTCGTAGGCAAGCCCCATGTCGCGGCCGTTCCAAGGGAAGCAGAACGGCTGGTCAGCGTAAGCCCGCGAGACCGCCCGGAGGCCGTGCTCGGACAGGAACTCGGCCGGGTCGAGGGCGCGGTGCAGCAACGCCTTCAGCCGGTGTCCGCGCAGCAGCGACAGCAGCACCGTCTGGCCTTCGCCCGGCACGTTCCAGCGCGAGACCAGGGTCGCCAGGTCCGGCCGGTTCTCGAGGAAGAATCGCATCCGCTTCTGGAGCGACGGCAACTTCTCCAGGTCGCGCGCGCTGATCGTGGTGACGGCGAAGATCGGGATCAGCCCGACCATGGTACGAACCCGGATCGGCAGGCGACCGCCGTCCCGGGCCTCGATCACGTCGTAGAAGAACCCGTCCGCCTCGTCCCAGACGCCGTCGCCGGTGGCCGCCGCGATGAGCAAAAAGTGTTCGAAGAACTTCTCGGCCATGTCCTCGTAGGTCGGATCCCGGAGCGCCAACTCGATGGCGATGCGCATCAGGTTGAGCGCGTAGGCCGCCATCCAGGCGGTCGCGTCCGACTGGGTCAGGGTCGCGCCGTCGCCAACCGGCTTCGAGCGGTCGAAGATGCCGATGTTGTCGAGGCCGAGGAAGCCGCCCTGGAACAGGTTGCGGTCGTCGGAATCCTTCCGGTTCACCCACCAGGTGAAGTTCAGCGTCAGCTTGTTGAAGATACGCTTCAGGAAGACGTGGTCCGGAATGCCCGTCAGCGCCCGGTCCAGCTCGAACACCCGCCAGGCGGCGAACCAGGGATATTCCCAGGCATCCGGCATCGAGATGACGTCGTTGGCGCGCAGATGCGTCCAGTCGGCGTTGCGGCCGTGCCGGCGCGTGGGGGAGGGGGGCGGCTGGGCCGGATCGCCCGCGAGCCACTCGCGCACATCGTAATGGTAGAGCTGCTTCGACCACAGCATCCCGGCCAAAGCCTGCCGCTGGACGAGCCGCATGTCGGGATCGGTGATCGACGCCTGCAGGACGGCGTAGAACGCGTCCGCCTCCGCCGCGCGGGTGGCGAACACCGCGTCGAAATCCGCGAAGGGCTCGCCCGGGGTGGTCTCGGGGCGCAGCCGCAAGCGCAGCGTGCGGGTCTCGCCGGGGCCGAGATGCAGGTCGTAGCGTGCGGCGCATTTCGTGCCGGACAGGTGGTTGGCCGCCCCGGCCTCGCCCTGGACGACGCACCGGTCGATCCCGTCCTTATAGAAGCCCGCCTCGGGACCGCTGCCGTAGAGCCGGTGGGTGTTGGTCTCGTTCTCGGTGAACAGCAGTTCGGCCGCGCCCTCGGCGAAGAAGCGCATGGGCGCCACGCCCGGATGGCGCGCCCAGACCGACCCGTCCGATCCCGCCTCCAACTCCGGCTTCGCGGTCCCGGCCTTCCACGACCACAGGTTCCGCGCCCAGAGCTGCGGCAGGAGCGTGAGGTCGGCTGCCTCCGGCCCGCGGTTGGTCACGCTGACCCGCATCAGCACGTCGTCGGGGTCCGCCTTGGCGTAGGCGATCTCGACATCGAAGTAGCGGCCCGCGTCGAACAGGCCGGTGTCGAGCAGCTCGAATTCCGGGTCGTCGAGCCCGCGGCGGCCGTTCTCCTCGACCAGGCGTTGATACGGGAATGCGGCCTGCGGATACTTGTAAAGCATCCGCATGAAGGCGTGGGTCGGGACGCCGTCGAGGTAGTAGTACAGTTCCTTCACGTCCTCGCCGTGGTTGCCCTCGGCGTTGGTGAGGCCGAACAGGCGCTCCTTCAGGATCGGGTCGCGTCCGTTCCACAGGGCGAGCGCGAGGCACCAGTTCAGGTGCCGGTCGCCGAAGCCGCCGATGCCGTCCTCGCCCCACCGATAGGCCCGGGACCGGGCGTGGTCGTGGGGCAGGGAATCCCAGGCCTCGCCGTCGGCGCTGTAATCCTCCCGCACCGTGCCCCATTGCCGGTCGCTGAGATACGGCCCCCAGCGCCGCCAGGCCGGATCGGTCCGCGCCTGCACGAGGCGCTGTCCCTCGGCGGTATCGAAGAGACCGGGGACGCCGTTCGGCTCGGTCATACGGTCGATGCTCCCGCGCTCTTATGGAATTTGCGCCGCGATACTGCCGTGGTTCGGCGGGGCGTTGTCAATTCCGGTGCGCGGCTTCTTCGGTCGCGCTCATCCGATCTGCAAGCGGTGCTCCGGCGGCCACAGGATAACCCCCCCGTCATTCCGGGCTCGCCTGCGGCACCCCCGAATGACGGGGTCGATGCTTCATGCGGCGATGTAAGACCTGAAATATTGGCGGATCGTATGTCCACATACGATTGCCCCGATCGACCGCATCGGGCGTCCTCAGCCGACGGACAGGATGCGCGACCCGTCCGGCCCGGCATCGACCGTCAGCGCCCGGTAATCCGGAATCGTCGCGTGCGTCGTCTCGATCGGCGCGTGGTGGGTCGCCGTGACCACCACGACGCCGGCGCCCGCCGCCTCGCCGGCCTGGATACCTGCCGGCGCATCCTCGAACACCAGGCAATCCGGGGCCGCGACGCCCAGACGCTCGGCACCCAGCAAAAAGCAATCCGGCGCGGGCTTGCCCCGGGCGATATCCTCGGCGGCGATCAGCAGGGCCGGGATCGGCATGGCGGCGGCGTCCAGGCGGCGCAGGGCGAGCGCCCTCGGCGCCGAGGTCACGATCGCCCAGCGTTCCGGCGGCAGCGCGCGCAGGAAAGCCCGGGCCCCCGGGATCTCGACGATGTCGCCGACATCGTCGATCTCGGCCCGGGTGATCGCCGCGGCCTCGGCCTCCGGGTCGACCCCGGGCAGGCCAAGCCGGCGGATCGTGTCCACCGAGCGGACCCCGTGGATGGTCGGCAGGAAGGTCGCCACGTCGAGGCCGTGGGCTTGCGCCCAGCGTGTCCAGGTGCGCTCCGCGGAGGCGATCGAGCTGATGATCGTGCCGTCCATGTCGAACAGGAAGGCGGCGAAGCGGCGCGTCGGCAGGGTTTGGGTCGTCATGCCCGATGGCTACGCGTGCACGGGCGGGCGGACAACCGCGCCGCGCGCACGGCCGCCGCCCGCCCGATCATCGTTGACTGCCGTCAGGTGTCCGAAGTCTCGGAGCCCGGCGCCTGACGGTTGGCCGCGTGGTCCTGGTATTGGTCGGTCTGGACCGCCTTGCCGTCGAGCCCGCGCTCGTCGCTGTGGCGGGACTTGTCCCGGTTGCTCAGGACCTCGTTCTCGCCCAGCACGCCGTCCGGAAGCTCGGTCATGCCGCCGGTGCCCGAACTCTTGCCCTGACCGCCCGGGCCCATGTGGTGCTTGTCGGCCTTCGCCATGTCGCGCTCCTCATCTTCCAGGGGGTGTGGACGCCGGGAGATGGAGTCGGGGATCGGCGCGACAAGGCGGTCGCGCACGGACGCCGTGGCCGCAGGGCCGAGCGCTTCACGGGCCGACGCCGATGGTGTAGCGCGGAGATAATCCTGGGCCGGATCCCGGTCCCTTCGTCGCGAAAACCCGTATCAGATCCATGCCGAGCCGCATCGACGCCACCTTCGCCCGCGCCCGCGCGGAGAACCGGGCCGTCCTCGTCACCTACGTGATGGCGGGCGATCCCGACCCGGAGACCTCCCTGGAGGTCCTGAAGGCGCTGCCCGGCGCCGGCGCCGACATCCTGGAATTCGGCCTGCCGTTCACCGACCCGATGGCCGACGGCCCGGCGATCCAGGCCGCGGGCCTGCGCGCCCTCAAGGCCGGCCAGGGTGTCGCCGGCACCCTCGACCTCGTGCGCCGCTTCCGGGCGGAGAACGACGGCACGCCGATCGTGCTGATGGGCTACTTCAACCCGATCCACACCTACGGGGTCGACCGCTTCCTCGACGACGCGGTGGCGGCCGGAGTGGACGGTCTGATCGTGGTCGACCTGCCGCCGGAGGAGGATACCGAGCTGTGCCTGCCGGCTCTGGCCAAGGGGCTCGCGTTCATCCGGCTCGCCACGCCGACCACCGACGAGCGCCGCCTGCCGGCCGTGCTCGCGAACACCGCGGGCTTCGTCTACTACGTGTCGATCACCGGGATCACCGGCACGGCGACGCCGGATTTCGGCAAGGTCTCGGAGGCGGTCGCCCGCATCCGCCGCCACACCGACCTGCCGGTGGTGGTGGGGTTCGGGGTGAAGACCGGCGCCCACGCGACGGCGATCGCCAAGGGCGCCGACGGCGTCGTGGTCGGTTCGGCGCTGGTGGACACCCTGGTCCGCGGGCTGGATTCCGAGGGTCGGCCGCAAGCCGGCACCGTCCCGGCGGTGGCGGCGCTGGTCCGTGAACTCGCGGCCGGCGTGCGCGCGGGCGGCGCGGACCGGGCGGCCTGAACCCCGGATCACCGCGCGCCCTGGCGGCGGCGAACACGGCACCTGATATCAGCGCGAGCTTGAAGCGAACGGACGCGAGTCGATGGTCGAACCGATGAACTGGATCTCGGAGGTGGTGCGCCCCCGGATCAAGACCCTGTTCAAGCGCGAGACGCCGGAGAACCTCTGGGTCAAGTGCCCGGATACCGGCCAGATGGTGTTCCACAAGGAGGTGGAAGCCAATCACTGGGTGATTCCCGGCTCCGAGCATCACCTCAAGATGAGCGCCGCCGCGCGCCTCAAGATGATGTTCGACGAGGGCACCTGGATCGACGTGGCGCTCCCCGAGGTCGCCGTCGACCCGCTTAAGTTCCGCGACGAGAAGCGCTACGTCGACCGCCTGAAGGAGGCCCGGGCCAAGACCGGCCTGCAGGACGCGTTCAAGATCGGCTTCGGCCGGGTCGGCGGCCTGCCCATGACGCTGGCGGCGCAGGAATTCGGCTTCATGGCGGGATCGCTCGGCATGGCGGCGGGCGAGGCCTTCGTGCGCGGCGCCGAGACCGCCCTGGAGAAGCGTACCCCCTACGTGCTGTTCTCGGCCTCGGGCGGGGCGCGCATGCAGGAGGGGATCCTGTCGCTGATGCAGATGCCCAGGACCACCGTGGCCGTGCGCCGGCTGAACGCCGCACGCCTGCCCTACATCGTGGTGCTCACCAACCCGACCACCGGCGGCGTCACAGCTTCCTACGCCATGCTGGGCGACGTGCACCTGGCCGAGCCGGGCGCGCTGATCTGCTTCGCCGGCCCCCGGGTGATCGAGCAGACCATCCGAGAGAAGCTGCCGGACGGCTTCCAGCGGGCCGAGTATCTGCGCGAGCACGGCATGGTCGATCAGGTGGTCCACCGCCACGCCCTGAAGGAGACGATCGCACGGATCTGCGGCCTGCTGACCAACGCCGCGACGCCCGAGGCGCCGGCGCCTGCCCAGGCGGCGGCTTAGCCGGCGCCATGGCCTCCTCAGATGCCCTCATGGCGCGATTCCTCGCGCTCCATCCGCGCACCATCGACCTGTCGCTGGGGCGGATCGAGCGCTTGCTGGCCCGGCTGAACCACCCGGAGCGGCGCCTGCCGCCGGTGATCCACGTCGCCGGGACCAACGGCAAGGGCTCGACCATCGCATTCATGCGGGCGATCCTGGAGGCCGGGAGCCTGGCGGCGCATGTCTACACCTCGCCGCACCTGGTCCGGTTCCACGAGCGGATCCGGCTCGGCGGCATCGGCGGCGGCCAGTTCGTGGACGAGGATCGGCTGGCCGACGCGTTCTCACGCTGCGAGGCCGCCAATGACGGCCAACCGATCACCATGTTCGAGATCACCACGGCGGCCGCCCTGCTGCTGTTCTCGGAGAGCCCGGCCGACGTGCTGCTGCTCGAGGTCGGGCTGGGCGGCCGGCTCGACGCCACCAACGTCATCGCCCAGCCGGCCTGCGCGGTCGTGACCCCGATCGGGCGCGACCATGCCGAGTATCTCGGCGACACGGTCGAATCGGTGGCGGCCGAGAAGGCCGGGATCTTCAAGCGCGGCTGCCCGGCTGTGATCGCGGCGCAGGATTATGCCGAGGCGGACGCCGTACTCTGCCGGCACGCCGAAGCCGTGGGCGCGACACCGATCCGGGTCGGAAACCAGGATTTCTCCGCGCACGACGAGCGCGGCCGCATGGTCTACCAGGACGAGACCGACCTGTTCGACCTGCCCCGTCCGCGACTCGCCGGGCGCCACCAACTGGTCAACGCCGCCACCGCGATCACGGCTCTGCGGGCCGCCGGCTTCGGCGATATCGGCAACGCCGCGTTGGAGCGGGGCCTCACCGAGGTCGATTGGCCCGGCCGTCTGCAGCGGCTCGGTCGTGGGCGCCTCGCCGCCCAGCTCGACCCCGGCGCCGAGCTTTGGCTCGACGGCGGTCACAACATCGACGGCGGCCGGATCCTCGCCGCCGCCATGGCCGATCTCGGCGAACGCAGCGACGTGCCGCTGGTGCTGATCGTCGGCCTACTGAGCACCAAGGACGCTGACGGCTTCCTGCGCAACTTCGTCGGGCTGGCCCGGGCGCTCATCGCGGTCCCGATCACCACCTCGATGGCGGCGCGGCCGGCGGAGGAGGTGGCGCGCATCGGCGAGGCCGTCGGCCTCTCGACCCGGACCGCCCCGAGCATCGAGGCCGCCCTGGGTCAAGTGAAGGACATCGCCTTCGAGCAGCCGCCGCGGATCCTGATCTGTGGTTCGCTGTACTTGGCCGGATTGGTGCTCGCCGCCAACGACACGCCCCCCGTCTGAGTCGCTCCGCGCCTTTGTCTTGAGCGCTGGCTTTTTCCGGCGTTTCAGTTAGCGACCCGGTAATGGTCGTCGATTCGCCGCATTCGGGGATGCGAATCGCCTCTAAAGGCTACGCTTTCCCTCCGCTGTGGCAGCGAAGCTACATCCTCATCAGGACCAATCGCCTAGCTTCGGCGGCGATCGGGCTTGTGCTGGGGATCACAGTAATGAAGACGCTTCTCACCTCTCTCGCGGCGTTCACCGCGCTCACCGCGGCAGCCTCCGCCGCCGACCTGCCGCGTCGCGCCGCGCCGCCGCCGGTGTTCACCCCCGTCCCGGTGTTCACCTGGACCGGCTTCTACTTCGGTATCAACGCCGGCTACGCGTTCGACGCCAGCAGCACCGACAGCAACCGCGGCTTCGTGCAGACTGCCGGCAGCCCGGCCGTTCTCGGTGCCGGCGGCCTCGTGCCGTACCGCGCCCTCGCGCCGCTCGGCTCGTCGCTGATCTACAACCAGAACAACCGCGAAGGCTTCTCCGGCGGTGGCCAGATCGGCTACAACTACCAGTTCACCCCGGGCTCGGGCGTCGTGATCGGCTTCGAGGCCGACGCGCAGTACCTCGATTTCGGTGGCCGTCCGCGCTACGCCACGAACGCCGCCGCCATCAACCCGGGCTTCATCCCGGTCAACGGCACCCTGAACACGCTGGACTTCTTCGGCACCGTGCGCGGCCGCCTCGGCTACGCCTTCGACAAGACCCTCGTGTACGCCACCGGCGGCTTCGCTTACGCCACGGGCGACCAGGGCACCCAGGGCGTCGCGTTCCAGAACTTCGCTGGCAGCCGCGACAACTTCAAGACCGGCTACACCGTCGGCGGCGGCGCCGAGTTCGCGCTCCCCACCGACTCGTTCCTGAACTTCTTCCGCTCGTCGGCGGTGACGTTCAAGGTCGAAGGCCTGTACGTGAGCCTGGACCGCAACCGCACCGGCCTGCCGCTGGTCGGCGCCTCCCTCAACACCGGCGCCGTCCTGCCGGTCTACGCCGTCACCGGCAACACCAGCCGCAACACGAACGACTTCGCCGTCGTCCGCGCCGGCCTGAACTACAAGTTCGGCTCGTACTAAGATCGAACGCTTGGTCCCGGGCGCGAAGCCCGGGACTTGAAAACGGGTCTCGAAACAGAGAAAGCCCGGCCTCGCGGCCGGGCTTTCTTTTTGGCGTCACATCGGACGCGTCAGGCGCTTACGCGACCTGCGCGCCGATCCAGCGGGAGAGGTCGCCCTTCGGGGCGGCGCCGACCTTCTGGTCGACCCGCTCGCCGTTCTTGAACAGCAGCAGCGTCGGGATCGAGCGGATGCCGTACTGGGCGGCGATCTGCGGGTTCTCGTCGACGTTGACCTTGGCGATCTTCACCTTGCCCTGGAGATCGGTGGCGATCTCTTCGAGCGCCGGGCCGATCTGGCGGCAGGGGCCGCACCATTCCGCCCAGAAATCGACCACGACGGGCTCGGCGGACTTGAGAACGTCCTGCTCGAAGCTCGCGTCGGTTACTTTGACCGTCGCCATAACGTCACCTTTCAGAACCGGCCGCCGATCGGGCGGCCTCGGACGGGCAGGGGCCCGCGCGGTTCGATCAGACTTGGCGACGGGCCGCCGCGCGGTCAAGCAGTCCACCCGCCGATGCATGGGGGCGTCTTCAGGGGCGCATTGCGATAGGCGCTGGCGCATGTCGGGTGGGGGAG